>NZ_AZND01000139.1:0-9218 GCF_000576205.1 Methylibium sp. T29
GCTGCCCTGCGCATCGATCGGGTGCCGGATGGCGGGCTCAGCCGGCGCCGAGGCCACCGCAGGCGGCGGGGCCACCTCGGCGACCGGCGACGCCGGCACGGTCTGGGGTGGCTCCGGCGTGCGCTGACGCCAGTACAGCAGGGTGCCGACGGCGACCACGAACGCCAGCCCGGCCACGCCATAGATCAGCTTGTTGTTCATGCTGCCAGCCTCCAGCGATACGTGCGGCATCCGCCACACCGAGGGATGGACGCCGCGCACGCCCCGGAAGTTCCGGGGTTGCCCTGCGTCCATCTTCCTCCCTCTGGCAGGCACTCGCTACCTGCCAGGTAATCGACGGACGTACCGGGCGACCCGACACTTCCTTCGCCCCCTGCAAGTACAGCGAGCCGTTCCCATCCCACCCATCCCGAGGACCCACCATGTCAGACACCAGCCTGCTTTCCCTCTCCGTCGCGCTGCTCATCGGCCTGCCGGCTTTCGGCTCCTGCATCGGCATCGGCCTGGCGACCATGAAGTTCCTGGAGAGCGCTGCGCGCCAGCCCGAGCTGATCCCGGAGCTGCAGACGAAATACTTCCTCGGCGTCGGCGTGACCGACGGAGCTTCATCATCGCAACCGGGATCGGCCTGTGGTTCGCCACGGCCAACCCGTTCAAGGGCTGACCGAGCCAAGGAGAACTCCGCATGAACCAGCCGCCGGCAGCGCACGCCGTCCGTCACCGCCCCTCGATGGGCCCGCCGCGGCACGACCGGCTGATCGGCCCCGCGCTGCGTGCCTGGCGCGACAAACGGCGCCTGAGCCAGCTGGCGCTGGCGCTGGATGTCGGCGTTTCGACGCGGCACCTGAGCTTCGTCGAGACCGGCCGCTCACGCCCGAGCGCCGAGCTCGTGATGGCCTTGGCCGAGCGGCTGGAGCTGCCGCTGCGCGAGCGCAACGAGCTGCTGCTCGCCGCCGGCTTCGCACCGCGCTTCCCGGAGACGCCGCTGTCCTCGCCCGATCTCGATGGCGTGCAGCGCGCGCTGCGCCGCCTGCTCGATGCCCACGACCCCTATCCCGGCGTCGCGCTGGACCGGCACTGGAACGTGGTGCTGGCCAATGCCGCTGCGGCGCGGCTGGTCGCGGCGCTGCCCGATGCGCTGCGGAAGCCTTCGGTCAACATGATCCGCGCCGGCCTGCATCCGCAGGGCTTCGCAGCCGTCACCGCGAACTTCGACGAATGGGGTCGCCACCTCGTCACCGAGCTTGCGCAGCTCGCGGAGTCCAGTGCAGACGCCACGCTGGCCGCGCTGCTGGCGGAAGTGTCGGCCTACCCCAACGTGCGCGCGCTGCTCGCCCGGCCGGCCGCCCCGGTGCCCACCGAGCACCGCCTGCTGCTGCCCTGCGTTTTCGATCTCGGCGGCACGCGGCTCACCTTCTTCACCACGCTGGCACGGCTCGGCTCGCCGCGCGACGTGACGCTGTCCGAGCTGAGCGTGGAGCTGTTCTACCCAGCCGACGGTGCGACCGAAAAGGCGCTGCGCCACGCCCTCTAACGCCTTGCGGTCGGGCCTACAGCGTGTGGGTCACCAGCATGAAGTCCGGGTCGTCGGCGAAGCGCTTGACCGCGAAGCCCAGCGAGCGCATGAGCTTGAGCATGTCGGCGTTGTTGGCGAGCACCAGCCCGTCGATCTCGCTCAGGCCCTTCTCGCGCGCCACGTCCATGATGCTTTCCATCAGGCGCGAGCCGATGCCGCGGCCGTTGAAGTCGTCGGCCACCACCAGCGAGAACTCGCAGGTCGAGTGGTCGGGGTTGGTGATGTAGCGCGACACGCCGACGATGCGCTCGGCCTCGGTCATCTCGCCGTCGGCCCCCGCGTTGCGCTCCTTGACAACCGCCACCAGCGCCATCTCGCGGTCGTAGTCGATCAGCGTGAAGCGTGCGAGCATCGACGGCGACAGCTCGGTCAGCGAGGACACGAAGCGGAAGTAGCGGCTCTCGGGCGACAGGTGCAGCACCAGGTCCTGCAGCATCTGCGCGTCGTTCGGCCGGATCGGGCGCACCGTGTACTCGCCGCCACCGCGCAGCGGCCAGACCTGCTCATAGCGTGTCGGGTAAGGCAGGATGGAGAGGTGCGAGTACGGGTTGGTGCGGCCACCCGCCGCCTGCGGCGCGCTGTCGATGACGATGCGCGCATCCACCGCCACCGCGCCGGATTCGTCGACGATGATGGGGTTGATGTCCATCTCGCGCAGCTGCGGCAGCTCGCACACCATCTCCGACACGCGCAGCAGCACCTGCTCCAGCGCGTCGAGGTTCACCGCGCTGGCGCCGCGCCATTCGCCCAGGGTCTCGGCGACGCGCGAGCGCTCGATCAGCCGGCGCGCCAGGAAACGGTTCAGCGGCGGCAGCTCCATCGCGCGGTCGTTGATCAGCTCGATCATCGTGCCGCCGGCGCCGAACACGATGACCGGACCGAACGGGTCGTCGGTCACCAGGCCGATGTAGATCTCGCGGCCGCGCCGGGCACGCGCCATCTTCTGCACCGTCACGCCGTTGATCCGGGCGCCCGGTTGCAGCCGCGCCACCCGCTCCACCATGTCGGTATAGGTGTCGCGCGCGCTCGCGCCGTTCATGATGTTGAGCGCCACACCCTCCACGTCGGACTTGTGGCTGATGTCGGACGAATCGATCTTCAGCGCGACCGGGAAGCCCAGCTGCGTGGCGATCATCATCGCCTCGTTGGCGCTGCGCGCGAGGATGGTGTTGGTGACCGGGATGTGGAACGACGACAGCAGCGTCTTCGACTCCATCTCCGTCAGCACCTTGCGGCGCTCGGCCAGCACGCTCTCGATCACCAGCCGCGCCGCCTCGATGTCGGGCTTGGCCAGCGTGGACAGCGGCGAAGGCGTCTGCTGCAACAGCAGCTGGTTCTGGTAGAACGAGGCGATGTTGCCGAAGGCCCCGACCGCCGCCTCCGGCGTGCGGAAGCCGGGGATGCCGGCCTCGTTCAGAAGCTCGCGCGCCGCGCCGACCGACGCATCGCCCATCCAGCACGACAGCAACGGCTTGCCCATCGTGTGCTTGACCTCCACCAGCGCGCCCGCGATGTCCGCCGCATCGACGCCGACCTTGGGCGAGTAGACGGTCAGCACGCCGTCGATCTGCGTGTCGTTGCCGGCGGCGTCGATGGCGGCGCGGTAGTGCTCGGGACCGGCGTCTTCCGACAGATCGATCAGGTCCGACAGCGAGGCCAGCGGCGGCAGCTGCGGCGCCAGTGCAGCGGCCGACTCGGCCGACAGCCGGCCCAGGTGCAGGTACAGCTCGTTGACCCAGTCCGCCGCCAGCACGCCGGGCCCGCCGCCGTTGGTCACGATCGCGAGGCGCCGACCCACCGGGCGGTAGCGCGAGGCCAGGCATTTCGCGGCCGAGAACAGCTCGACGAAGGAGCGCACCCGCACCGCGCCGGCACGGCGCAGCGCGGCGTCGAACACGTCGTCGCTGCCGACGATGGCGCCGCTGTGGGTCTGCGCGGCCTCGTTGCCGGCCGGCTTGCGACCGGCCTTCAGCACCACCACCGGCTTGGCCTTGGCGGCCGAGCGCAGCGCGCTCATGAAATGGCGCGCGCTCGAGATGCCCTCGACGTAGACAACGATGCTGTGCGTCTGCGCGTCGTTGGCCAGGTAGTCCAGCACCTGAGCGATGTCCACCGAGGTGTTCGGGCCCAGGGACACGACGCTGGAGAAGCCCACCGCGTTGGTGCTGGCCCAGTCGAGCACCGAGGCGGTGAGCGCCCCCGACTGCGACACCAGCGCCAGTGAACCGGGCTTGGCCAGCGGCCCTGCCGCGCTGGCGTTGAGCTGCAGCGCAGGACGCTGGAACCCCAGCCCGTTGGGTCCCAGCAGATGGATGCCCTCGCGCTGTGCGATCTTCTTCAGGGTCGCCGCGGCCTCGGCGCCGATGCCGGCGGACACCACCAGCGCCGAGCGACAGGCGAGCCTTCCTGCGACCTCCAGTGCGGAGGCCACCTGCTGGGGCGGCAGCGCGATGACGGCCAGGTCGGCCCGGGTCTGCGCCAGCTCGGCCAGCGTGCCGGTCGCATGGATGTCCAGGAACTGCAGCGCGCCGGCATAGGGCTGTGCCCGCAGGGCCTGGTGCAGCACCCGGGCCTGGGGCGTCTGGCCGGTCGGGTCGTCGGGCGCCCCGGCCAGCACGATGATGGATTCGGGCGAAAAGAGCGGGGTGAGGAAATGCTTGTCCATGAGGTCCAGTCTGCGCCGATCGGAGCGCCGGGCGTGCACCGCGGCATGCAGCGACCTTCGGGGCATCGGATGACACGGCCCTGACAACGCCCTCCCCAGGCGCAGTGCTCTGCGCCAAAGGGTGCCGCAGACGGACGTCAGACCAGCAAGGCCACCACGAAGATGCCGATCATCATGAACGAGATCGCGATCTTGGCGACCAGCCCCGCCATGACGCCCAGCCAGGTGGCGAAGCCCACCCGCACCGCGCGCTGCTCGTCGCGACGCGCCACGTACTCGCCGACGGCCGCGCCGACCAGCGGCATGAAAGCACGCCGACCAGGCCCATGAAGATGCCGGCCACGGTGCCGAGCGCCGCACCGAAGATCGCTTCCCGGCTCGCGCCGGCGCGGCGCGCGCCCAGCAGCCCGGCCACGAAGTCCGCCGCCCAGGCCACCACCGCCAGCACGCCGACGGCAGCGAGGCTGCCCCAGCCGACACGCGCGAAGTCGTCGATCCAGGCGCCGAGCAGGATGCCGGCCAGCACCAGCAACGTGCCGGGCAGCGCCGGCAGCACCGTCCCCGCCAGCCCCGCCACGATGAGCGCGACGCTCAGGATCCACAGCCAGCTGTCGCCCATGTCGAGCCCTTCCGCACGAGTTGTTCACGGACAGATGGCGTTCGCGCGCCGGAGTTCAACCGACGGGAGCCTCGGCGAGCCGATGCCGGGCCGTGATCGCCCTCAAGACCCCGGCCCTTCCAGCCGATAAGTCAGCGGACTCACCGCTCATGGTGACGCTCCCGAAAGGAACTGCCTTGCCTCCCGCCTTGACGATCACCGGCCTGCAGGACGAGACGCTGCGCACCTCGCTGTGCCTGATGCGTGTCCTCGAGAACAAGCAGATGGGCATGCACGCCGGGGAGTACCGCGCCGCCGCGGCCGAGCTGAGCGGCGCGCTGCACGCGCTGGCGACCGACGACCTGCGGCTGGTGGCGCGCAGCATGATGCCGGTGCTGTGCGAGCTGGCCGAGAACGTGCTGTTCGAACGCGCGCACCGGCTGGTGCTGGGCGGCAGCGCCGAGCGTGAACGCGCGCTGCAGGTGTCCGAGGCGCTGTGGGCCCGGATCTGACCTGAGCCGGTCGGCGCCGCCCACGGCGGCGCGGCCAAAGAAAAAGCCCGCAGGCAGACTGGAGGACCAGGGCCGCGGGCTCATCTACCGAACGCACATCGCGCTGAGCAGCACGAGGCGACGGGTTCTTTCGGCGCAGGTGACGGGTTCCTGGGTCCGCCCAATCGTGCGGTCGGTTTGTCGCCGAAGTGACTGCACTGTAGTTCGATTCGCGCAGGATCGATCCCCTGAACAGCACCGCCACGCGGGCCCAGTTCGGGCGATCGGTGCCCCTTCGAGAACGACAAGACGCGGAGACATGAGATGCCCAACAAGGTTCTGATCGCCGGCGCCAGCGGCGTGGTCGGTGCGGCCGCGGTCGAAGCCTTCCTCGCCGGAGGCTGGGAGGTGGTGGCGTTGTCGCGGCGGCGGCCCGAGCTGACGCACGAGCGGCCCTATACCCACCTCGCGGTCGACCTGCGCGATGCCGCGGCCAGCCGCGCCGCGCTCGGCGCACTGACCGGCATCACCCACGTCGTCTACGCCGCGCTGTTCGAGAAGCCCGGTCTGATCGCCGGCTGGAGCGAACGCGACCAGATGGAGACCAATCTGGCGATGCTGCAGAACTGCCTGGCGCCGCTCACCGGCGCGGGCAGCGGCCTGCGCCATGTGAGCCTGCTGCAGGGCACCAAGGCCTACGGCATCCACCTGCACCCGATGCCGATCCCGGCGCGCGAGCGCGCGCCGCGCGATCCCCACGCCAACTTCTACTGGCTGCAGGAGGACTACCTGAAGGAACTGGCGGCGGCGCGGCACTTCGACTTCACCATCCTGCGCCCGCAGCTCATCATCGGCGCGGCCTACGGCGTCGCGATGAACCTCGCACCGGTGATCGGTGCCTACGCCGCCGTCTGCCGCGAGCTCGGCGAGCCGTTCGGCTTCCCGGGCGGCGTGTCCTATGTGTGGGAAGCGGTCGACGCGCGCCTGCTCGCCAATGTCTTCGTGTGGGCCACCTCCAGCCCGAAGGCGGTCGGCCAGCACTTCAACGTGACCAACGGCGATGTCTTCGAGTGGCGCAACGTGTGGCCGGCGATGGCCGCGACGCTGGGCGTCGAGCCCGGTCCGGACCGGCCCCGCGCGCTGGGGCAGTTCCTGCCCGGGCACGCCGCGGTGTGGGACCGCATCGTGGCGAAGCACGGCCTGCGACCGGTGGCGCTGCCGGCGCTGCTCGGCGAATCGCACCACTACGCGGACTTCTGCTTCGCACACGGCGCGACCGAGCCGCCGCCGCCCGCCTTCGTCAGCGCGATCAAGCTGCGCCAGGCCGGCTTCCACGAGGTGTGCGACAGCGAAGACATGTTCTGCCACTGGCTGCGCAGCTTCATGGCGCGCGGCATCCTGCCGCCCGCCTGAGCCCTAGCGAGCGGCCGGCAGCCCCTGCAGGATGCTGCCGCGCACCGGCGCCGCCGTGAGGGTGCGCCGGAGCAGCCGCCAGGACCACGGCTCGCGCCGGTTCCAGGGCAGCAGCGACAGGCCGCGGGCCAGCAGGCAGTAGCCGAACAGCACCTGGGCCGTCGTGCCGATGGCAGGCACCCAGAACAGCCCCTTCATCGGCGGCCACGCGGCCAGCAGCAGCAGGCCCGTGAAGGCCAGCCGCACCTGCACCGGAAAGGCCGCAAAGCGGCCCTCGCGCCAGCGGAAGTGCAGGACCTGCAGCGCACTCAGCGCGGTGGCGGCGTGGAAGGCTCCGGCCCACCCCGCCAGCCCCGCGATCAGCAGCGCCGCCGTCACGGCCCAGTACCACCAGCTCAGTTCCCGATACATCAGCATCACGGCGGCCTCCTGCTGCTCGCACATCAACATCGGCTCAGAAGCTCAGCGTGGCCGCGCCGCGCTTGATCAGCTCGTGCATCACGCTGGAGCCGGCGATCACCACGCCTTCGATCAGCTGCTCCTGGGCATAGCCGCGGCTCTTCACGCACGGCGTGCAGGCCCACAGCGTGCCGCCTCGCGCGACGAAGTCGCGCAGCATGTCCGCCAGCGGTTCGAGCGGCTTCACGTGGGTCGTGTCCGACGCACCGCGCCGCACGATGTCGACACCCGAACTGGTGAGAAAGATCGACACCTTCAGGCCGGCCGTCATCCCGCCGAGCGCGATGACCATCCCCGCCGAGGACAGCTCGTGGTCGATGCCATGCGTGATCACCACCACCAGATCTCTCGATTCCGTTGCCATTGACAGCCTCCTTGCTGCATCCTTGATGACGTCAGCTTAGGTCGATCGCCCCGAGGAAGCCATGACCGAAATGCCGCCCGTCTTGCCCGAAACGCCGCCGGCCTCGCATGCGTCCGATCTGCTGTCGGACCTGCTCGGGAGCATGCACCTGGCCGGCATGGTGTTGTTCCGCGCCGCGTTCCGCGAGCCCTGGTCGGTGCTCACGCCGGGGTCGGCACAGCTGGCGCGGGTGCTGCCGTTCCGCACCGAGCACATCGTTCCCTTCCATGTCATCGCCACCGGCCGTTGCCGGCTGGCGCTGCCCGGGCGCGAGCCGGTGTGGCTGCGCGAAGGCGATGCCGTGCTGCTGCCCTACGGCGACAGCCACCGTCTCGAAGGCCTCGAGGAGACCGCGCCGGTGCAGGTCGGCCAGCTGCTGCCCTGCCAGCCCTGGAAGGACATGCCGCAGGTGGAGCACGGCGGCGGCGGTGCCGTCACGCACATCATCTGCGGCTTCCTGCAGTGCGACGAGCTGCTGTTCCGCCCCATCCTGCGGCATCTGCCGACCCTGCTGCACGTGAGTCCCGACGCCACGCCGGCCGACCACTGGCTGGGCAGCACCATCCGTCACACCGCCGCCGAGGCCAGCCGGACCACGCCGGGCTCGCGCAGCATGCTGCCGCGGCTGACCGAGCTGATGTTCGTGGAGATCCTGCGCAAGCACATGCAGGGCCTGTCGGACGACGAGAACGGCTGGTTCGCCGCCTGCAGGGACCCGGTGACCGGCTCGGCCCTGAAGCTGCTGCACGATGCGCCGCTGCAGGACTGGAGCGTGGAGCGGCTGGCACGCGCGGTCGGCGTCTCGCGCACGGTGCTGGCCGAGCGCTTCCGGCACTACCTCGACCAGCCGCCGATGCAGTATCTGGCGCACTGGCGGCTGCAGCTCGCCGCCCAGCAGCTGAAGACCGGCGACCAGCCGCTGAAGACCATTGCCGACCGGGTGGGTTACGAGTCGGAGGCCGCCTTCAGCCGCGCGTTCAAGCGCCACTTCGGCCTGCCGCCCGGCAGCTGGCGGCTGCGGCAGGGCACGCGCTGAGCCAGGGCCGCGGTCGGCATCAGCGCGCGCCGGCCTCCTGCTCGATCAGCCGCTGCAGCAGGCGGCGCACCTTCACCGGCGCGACGTCGTTCGTCATCAGCACCGGGTTCAGGCCGAAGAAGTCGGTGGTGTCCATCTCGTTGTGGATGGCCTGGATGATCGGCCCGTCCTCGGTCTCGAAGGCGGTGTGCATGGCCTGGATCTTGGCCGCGTTGTAGCCCGCGTCGTCGACGACGTGGTTGCGCCGTGTGGCGAAGAAGTAGTGGGTGGTATTCGCGGTCTCCGGCGTGCAGGTGTGCAGGTCGTACTGGCCGATGCAGTTGACCAGGTCGAGCGCGCCATCGTTCTGCGTCGCCCCGACCGAGAGCTGGATGTTGGCCGGCGGGCTCCAGCTCACCTCGATGAAGTGCCGGGCCTGCGTCTTCGGTTCGGGCAGGAAGTCCGCCAGGATCAGCAGCGGCGGCGTCTGCTGCCATTCCCAGCGGGCGGCGACCGACTCGGTGCCCTCGCGCAGCTTCGGGATCTGCGGCGACAGCTGCCCGCGCGTGGTGATGATCTCGCCATGCACATGGTCGAC
>NZ_AZND01000140.1:0-8879 GCF_000576205.1 Methylibium sp. T29
GGCTCGTGCGGGACTCCAGAACGCGCATCGCCCGATCGACCTGCGCCAGCAGATCAGGCGGCAGATCGCCAGTTTCGCGGAAGACTCGATAGGCGTCGGTACCAATGACGAAAGCCGGCGGCACGGGGAGGCCGGCCGCGGCCATACGCGCCAGTCCGGTGGCCTTGCCACCAAACTTCGCCGTGTCCATGCCGTCGATCTCCTGGATCAAGTGGACAAGGCAGGGGGCATCGACCGTCGATGCCGACGCTGTGGATCGCTGAGTTTTCATGTCATGTCGCGGGGACGGCCCAGCACCGCGAGGAAGTCCTCATGGAACTCGAACCAGATGTTGTGAACGAAGTCGATGGTCGGCTTGCAGACGTACTCGCGCAGCCCATTCCACACGTTCCAATGCTGCGCTCGAAGTGTGCCATGTATTGAATATAGCGCGGCACTTTCGGAACGAGCGCGGCCGAGTCGCGCGTCGGCCGCTTGCAGCAACCGTCGCTCGGTTCGCTCATCGCCCTCGTTCTGCTACCACTCCGACACCTGCGAGATGAAGCGCGTGGTGATGGTCTCGAAATTGTCGTCCCACTGCACCAGTGCCGGCTCACCGCGGATCGCGGCGTAGGCTTCGCAATAGGTCACGAGAACTGCCGCCGTTCCCGCCTCAAGCAACATGGCCCCCTATAGGCATCAGCATGACCTGCACCTCGTTGGCGGGGCGACCTCAAGCCGCTCGCCGACCACATCGGGCTCCATTGCCGTCACTTCGGCTATGGTCTGCGAAGTGGCCATCTTCTTCAGGTAGATCGCGTTCAGGATCGCGAAGTCGGTGTCGGAGAGCATCTTGTGTTCTGCCTGCGTAGGAGAGGCCCGTCTCGTTGCTCTCCTCGATGCAGTCGTTGGGCGGGATCACCTTGAGCGCGAGCAGGCCGCAGCGTCCCATCCCGAAGCCGACCGCGCTGATGCACCAGTCTTGCACGCAATTGACCTTGGTGCCGATCGGGGAGTTATCGGATGATGCCGATCGGCTTCTTCGAGGTCTCGAAGCTGTAGACGCCTTCCGCAATGACTTTCATTGTGTCTCCGGTCTTGAGGTAGGGAGGAGGTTCGCCGGCCGGCCCTCGACGTCATGGGGATCTGTTGTGTGCCACTCAGTGGTCTCCTTTGAGGATTCGTTGCAGCGAGGACATCAGCTCGGTAGGCGCGTTGGAGGTCGCCACTGCAGGGGCAGCCCCGCCGCCGCATGCCGCAGGGGCCGTCGTGGCACCGACCTGCACACGGGTGTGAAGCTGGCGTTCGCGGCGACGGCGTGCCGCCTCCGCGACTGGTTCGACCGCCGATGGCGCCAGCGAAGCCCGAGCGCCCTCCGTTGATGCGCTCGGTGCGGCGGGCGCAGCGGAGGGCAATGCACAGCTGTCAACCGACCCGGTCGAGCAGCTGCAACTCGTCGCAGGCGCGTCGGCGTCCCGCAGCCAGGCGATCAGTTCCTGCGGCCACAGAGCGACGCGCTCGGCGCCCGCGTCGAGCAACTGGCGTTCGCTGTGCATGCCCCAGGTCACGCCGATCGCGCGGATGCCAGCTTCGCGGGCCTCTCGGACGTCCCCAACTGTGTCGGTGACCAACACCACGTCCTGCGCCTGCAAGGACACGTTGCTGCCTTCGCCGTCGTGATAGGCCGGCGAGCAGGTGCGGTGCACCGCGTAACGATGGTCACCCAGGAAGCGGCGAATCGATACCGATTTGCGCGGCTCCACGTCTCCAGAGAAGACGTGCGAGAAGCAATTGGCCAGGTCGGCACCGACCAGGATGCGACGGATCGCCTCGATGCTGTTGGTCGAGATGACGGCCAGAGTGCTGTTTGGCGCTAGCGCGCGCACCACGTCGACCATCCCTGGGATGAGCGCCGGGTGGTAGCGCGTGCGCAGCAGCTCCATGAAGTGCGCCTTGACCGCGGCGGCGCGCCGCGGATCGGGGCACAGCTTTGCCAGGGACTCGAAGAAGTTCCCTTCGAAGGCACGGAAGAAGGCCTCGCGCGAGTCGATGCCGAGGGCGAACGCGAGGTTCGTCTCGGAAAACAACTGCCATGACGCCGCTCGCGTGTCGACGAGCGTGCCATCGAGGTCGAACAGGATCGCACGGGTCACGGCGTACCTCGGCTCATCGCGGCTCGGTGGGACGTCAGAGGGGAAGTGACGGGCGGCGCGTGGCCTCGTCGCTGTTCAGCGCGTTCAGCTGCGGCAGTTCGAAGAAGTCCTGGACCTCGCCATGTCCCTTCAGGCCGTTCATCTCCCACTCGCACAGGGAATTGAACGAGACCATGTTGGGCCAGCACTGCCACGGAAACGTAGTTAAAGCGCGGCCGCGCAGCCTCCAGACGCGATTTTTGGCATCCGTCACCTGTAGCTGCAGCTTCTCCGCGTAGCGCTCTTGCGCGCGCTCGACCTGTCCGGTGCCGGCCTTCAGCCCGACGATCTGACCGCGCTCCATCACGTAGCCGTGCGCGAGCCAGAGTTCCACACCGTTGTGTGTCGGGTCAAACCCGAAGATGCCATGTACGGCCAGGTCCTTTGAGAAGTGGGCGTGCAGCCAGCTCATGTTGGGCTTGCCGCGCTCGGGGCGCGGCCCCCAGCTGTGGTCCATCGTAGAGACGCAGTCGATCGGCACCTCCCGACCGCGGACCGCCACGCTGCCCTTGAAATGCCCTGTCTGGTCGAAGTGCCCGTTGTATGCCGTGCCCCAGGCGAACTTGCCAGCCTCGCTCTTGGAGCCGCACATCGGATCCATCGCCGGATCGTGGATGTCGAATGCCGGCATCAACGATTCGTAGCGCACGTCGATGCGCGTTCCCTGCTGGTCGTCGTAGGCGATGTGCCAGACGCGGTTCGAGTCCAGGCACTGAACGTGCAGGCTGTTGAGCAGCTTGTAGTTCAGCAGCGAGCGCGGCGTCGGGATCGGCATCGCGGCGCGCAGATCGCAGAAGTCCGCCTCCCAAGGGGTGACGGCGCGCTGCGAGTTCATGCAGATCGTCGAGCTGACAACGCCGATGTTCGGCCGGAAGAGCGCGTACACGCCTACGTTCAGCTTGTGCTCGGCATTGAAGAACCCGAAGAAGTTCGTCTCAGCCAGGTCGGGTCCGAGTCGGTGGCGTGGAATTCCGCGTCCTGATCTTTGATCACGGCTTGTCTCTGTTTGGTCTTGCGCACAAGGGCCTGTTTTCTAGCTCTGGGACGTAACTCTAGGGGCGGCTTCCTGCGGCCACCATAGCCGATATGGACAACGGATCACGCCTTTGACCTTCCACGTTGGCCAATGACGCCGCACCGCCGGGGATCTACCGTTCAGTCCATTCCCAAAACCAGATACGGAGACAAGCGCGATGCATCTGGCTCGAGTGCGCGGCAACGTAGTCGCATCGATCAAGGCTTCCGGCCTGGCATCGCACAAACTTCTGTTGCTTGAGCCGGTGCGGGCCTCCGCACCGCAGAACGATGGCGATGCTGCCGAAGCGACATCCATCTATGTCGCGATTGACCTGGCCGGTGCTGGCGTCGGCGAGATCGTGCTCGTGACGCTCGGAAGCGCCGCGCGCGTCGATGCCGACGGGCAGACCGCCCCGACCGATGCTGCCGTCATCGCGATCGTTGATTCGGTGCAATTCGACGGCGAAACCACTTTCCAGAAGCGCTAGGCCGCTGGCGCATTTTCAACCCCCAAGGAGATACTGACATGGCAACGAACCCCACTGCGACCGGAACGGTCACCGACGGCCCGCGCGGCGCGCTCGGGTTGATCGAGACCAAAGGGCTGGTCGGCGCGATCGAGGCTGCCGACGCAATGGTCAAGGCGGCCAACGTCCGGCTGGTCGGTCGCGAGCAGATTGGTGGCGGCCTCGTCACCGTGATGGTACGCGGCGACGTCGGTGCGGTGAAAGCCGCGACCGACGCGGGCGCCGCGGCGGCCGGGAAGATCGGCGAGATCGTCTCGGTGCACGTGATTCCGCGGCCGCACGAGGACGTCGAAGGCATCCTGCCCAAGCCGCGCTGAAGCGCCGCCGCGATGGCGACAAGCGTTTGCGAAAGGGCGCGCGACTGCCTGCGCACCCTGTGGGCGATCCGGCACTGCCACGACCACAAGCTCAAGGCGATCGTTCGCGGACTGATCCGCGAGGATCTCGCCCGGCTTCGCGGGTTGCAGCAGCTGACGAGCAGCAGGTGACGATGTGACCGACTTCAACCTTCTTGATCCAGAACTCGTGGCGATCGGCGAGGCTCGCACCAAGGTGCAGCTCGCGCGCCAAGCGTTCGAGGCCTTCCAGGGTGTCACCCAGGAACAGGCCGACCGAATCGTCGAAGCCATGGGCCAGGCCGCCGAGGCGGCCGCGGCGGAACTGGCACGTTTGGCCGTCGACGAGACCGGCTATGGGGTCTACGAGCACAAGTTCCTCAAAAACCTCTTCAATGCCAAGTATTGTGCGCATGCGATGAAGAAGATGCGCACCCTGGGCGTGCTGTGGACCGACGAGGTTGCACGCGTCACGGCCATCGGGGCGCCCATGGGCGTGATCGCCGCGATCATCCCGGTGACCAACCCGACCTCGACGACCATCTTCAAGTGCTTGGCCGCGGTCAAGTCGGGCAACGCGATTGTTTGCGCGCCGCATCCTCGGGCCGCGAAGTGCTGCGTTCGCACTGTCGAGATCATGGCGGAAGCCGCCGAGCGCGCGGGCGCGCCGATCGGGCTGCTGCAGTGTCTGTCTACCGGCCAGCTACCTGCCACCCGAGAGTTGATGGCGCATCGAGACACTGCGCTCGTGATGGCCACTGGAGGTGCGGCAATGGTCCGCGCCGCCTATTCCTCGGGAAAGCCGACGCTGGCGGTGGGTGCCGGTAACGTTCCCGTCTACATCCATCGCTCAGTAGCCGATGTGTCCGAAGCCGCGCTGATGGTCGTAACGTCCAAGTCGTTCGACAATGGCACTGCCTGTGTCGCGGAGCAGTCGGTGGTGCTCGACGAACCGATCGCCGACGCTGCCATCAAATCCTTCGAGCAGCATGGGACCGTGTTCCTCGACATCGAGCAGCAGCGCCGACTAGCCAGCTTGCTGTTCATCGGTCGCGGGGCTCTCAATCCGGAGGCTGTCGGGCAAACCGCGATCGAGTTGGCGCGCGGCATCGGCATGAACGTGCCGCCGGGGACCAAAGTGCTCGGCGCCGCGCTTGACGATGTGGGGCCGCAAACGCCGCTCTCCGCCGAAATCCTCGGACCCGTGCTGTCGTTCTATCGGTCGCGCGATCTCGCTGCGGCGCACCAGCGCTGCCGGGAGGTGCTTGCCTTCGGCGGCGAGGGCCACACGCTGGGCCTGCACGGTCAAGACGCGAGATGGTTGCCCGCATGTCAGATCTGCCGGCATCGCGCATTGTCGTCAACACGCCGAGCTTGCTCGGCGGGATGGGCTTCAGCGCTGGCACCGATCCCTCGTTCATGCTGGGCACGGGCACCTGGAGCGGCTCGATCGTGTCGGACAACGTCACGCCGATGCACCTCATCAATATCAAGCGCGTCGCTCACCAGAACCGCCCCTGGCGCGACATCTATCTACCGACGATGGGGCTGTAGATGCTCATGCGAACCCAGACTGACACTGGTTTGACGCGCGTTCAGGACTTCCTGGACGGCGCAGCCGCGCACCTGCGTGCCCCGTCGAATCCGGAAGGGCCACTGCGCTTCGGTGTCGACCTCGGCACTGCGACCATCGTGATTGCCGCCGTGGATGCGCAGGGCGCGCCCGTGTACTGGGACTTCGTCAGGGCTCAGGTCGTCCGCGATGGAGTCGTGGTCGACTTCCATGGCGCGGTGCAGGCGGTTCGGCAGCTGAAGGCCAGCAGTGAAGCAGCCCTCGGTACGGAGATCGAAGAGGCGGCAACCGCCCATCCACCGGCCGTGCCCGTGAGCGATTGCCGAGCCTGTGCTTTCGTGCTGCAGCAAGCTGGGATCGATTGTCGCAGCCTCGTTGACGAGGTCAGTGCAGCGAATGCCATTCTGCAAGTCAAGGACGGTGCGGTGGTGGACGTTGGGGGTGGCTCGACCGGTGTCGGTGTCTTCCGTGGCGGCGAGCTCGCCACCTTGACTGACTTCGCCGGCGGTGGCCACCACCTTGATCTGATCCTCGCCGGCGCATTGAGGCTTCCCGTCGACGCAGCCGAAGTCCACAAGCGCGAGCACGGCGCAGAAGTCATGCAACTGCTGCGTCCGGGCATTGAGCGCGTCGCCGAGTCCGTCCGCCGCCAATGCGCAGGACAGGACCCCGGCATCGTCCATCTGGCGGGCGGCGCCCTGCAGATCCCCGGCGCCGATGTCGTTATCGAGCGCTATCTCGGCTGGAAGGTCCAAGGCTACGCCCATGCCGAGCTGATCACTCCCTTCGGAATTGCACTGAGCTGAGCCATGGAAAACTTTCAACTGCGCACCTACGCCTTCGTCGACCGTATGCAACCGCAGGCGGCGGCCCACGTCGCCGCCACCTGCCAAGGCGACGTCCCCGTGGCCGGCATGTCCGAGCTCTACATAGAGGTCGCTCCAGGCAACGAGATCTTCCGTTGCGCCGACATTGCTCTCAAGGCGGCTGATGTGCGGCCGGCGCTGCAGGTCGTCGAGCGGGAGTTCGGCCTGCTCGAGATCCATTCGCGTACGCAAGCGGAAGTTCTTGCCGCCGGACAGGCCGTGCTTGAACACCTGAAGCTGACCGAGGCGGACCGGGTCAAGCCGAAGGTGGCCTCGTCGATGTTCGTGACGAACGTCAACCCATACCAGGCGCAGCTGATCAACAAGTGGCGTAAGGGCAACCTGCTCATTCCAGGGCAGAGCCTGTACGTGCTCGAAGTGTCGCCTGCCGCCTATGTCTCTTTGGCCGCCAACGAAGCCGAGAAAGCGGCCGACATCACGATCGTCGAGGTGCGGGCGCTGGGTCGGTTCGGCCGGTTGTTCATCTCGGGCACCGAAAGCGACGTCCAGGCCGCGGCTACGGCGGCGATCGCGTGTATCGAAGGACTGGAGGGCAAGTGATGGGCCGCATGCTGACTGCCGCCGACGTAGAAGCTGCCGGTGCCAAGCTGGTCCTGGCGGCGGGTGATCGGCTCACGCCTCTCGCGCGCGATCGGGCCAAGGAACTCGGTGTCACCGTCGAAGCAGCGGGTTCAGAGCGGGTCGCTGCGTCCCTTGTGGCTGCTCCGGCGGTGTCGAAGACAAGTTCAGAAGCCGCTTCGCCGGCGTCTGCGCCTGCACCGGTGCCGGCCGCGCGGACGCAAGGACCAATCGCAACGCCCGCAGCTGCGTCACGTCCGCTGGTGCTTCCGCCCTCCGGTGCGATGTACCGCCGCAATGCCCTTGGGCCGATTGCCGCGTCCTCAGCGTCGAGCGACCGACGACCGAAGGCCGGGGTGGTGGGGGCTGGCCATGTCGGCGCGATGACCGCGCTGCGCCTCGCCGAAAGTGATCTGTTTTCGGAGGTCGCGCTCGTCGACGTCGTGCCCGGCCTGGCGGCTGGCTTGGCGCTCGACATGTGGCACGGAGCCGGCTTGTACGGCTTCTCCACCCGACTCTCCGGCAGTGACGATCTCGCGGCGCTCGGTGGCGCCGAGTACATCGTCATCACCGCGGGCAGGCCACGCCAGCCCGGTATGAGCCGGACAGACCTGACGACGGTCAATGCCGAAATCATGACGTCGGTGTGTCGCGGCATTCGGACTCACGCGCCGAACTCGACGCTGGTGGTCGTGAGCAACCCGCTCGAGGAGATGACCCACCTCGCGGCGCAGCAAACCGGTTTTCCGGAAGAGCGTGTGCTCGGCATGGCAGGCGTCCTCGACTCGGCACGCTTCTGCGCCCTGGTCGGCCTAACCGGGAAGGCGAGACCACAAGACGTCCGCGCAGTCGCTCTGGGTAGTCACGGCCCCGAGATGGTAATTCCGCTCAGCCAGGCCTTCGTTGGCGACCGGCCGATCGAGTCGATGTTCGACGCCGAGGCGCTCAAGGGCATCGTCGAGCGGGCCCGCGAGTCCGGTGGGGAGGTCGTGAAGCTGCTGCAAAAGGGCAGCGCGTATTTCTCGCCCGCCGAGGCGGCGGTGGCGATGGTTCGCGCAATGGTCCGCGACAGTAGCGAGGTCATTGCCGCGTGCGTGCGCTCGCGCGGCGCCTACGGGGCGGTGGACACACGTGTCGGCCTGCCAGTGCGGCTGCACCGTCGCGGGCTCAAGGAGATCGTGCCGCTGACGCTGCGCCCGGCAGAACAGCAGGCGCTGCAGGAGGCAGCCGCGCGCATCGCGACGCGCATCGCCGAACTTCCGGCCCCTCGCTGATTTCGCTCCCCGCGTCCGAGGCGGTAGGACGACACCGAATTGCCCACGAGCAAGTGGGGCAATGAAGCGCAGTTCGCACTTACAGTAAGCACCAACCAACAGGAGGCAGTATGAAGAACGGTTCGGGGGGTAGCTTCAAAGGGGCACTGTCCCGTTACCTCGGCGGCCTCAGGGCGCTGGCGCTGGCGGCGATATTGCCCCTGCTCGCCATGCACAGCCAACCGGCGCGAGCGCTCGATCTGGACGCCGATGACTATGCATCGGGCGCGATCCCCGCTGGTACGAACCTCGCGGCAGCTTCGACCTGCGCGCAGGAACATCACACTTCGTCGGCGGCGAGACGTCCGTCGACGGCGTTGCCAACGACGATCGCACACGGACCACCAACGCCAAGTTTGGCTTCGGGTGGGGCTTCGCACCTGGCTGGCACTTCGCGGCGCTGTATGGACGCGACTTGTCCGTGCGCAACGGACTGAAGGAGTCAGATCGGATCAACCTGCGCCTGCTGAAAGCGTTCTGAGGCCGCTGGGCCACAAT
>NZ_AZND01000141.1:0-8790 GCF_000576205.1 Methylibium sp. T29
GGCGATGCGGCCGTGCGCGTCGACCAGCAGCACGCCCAGCCCGGCCACGTCGACCGCCTCGCGCGCGAGCCGCGTGATGCGCGCATTGCGGGCGTGCGTGTGCAGCCGCGCCAGCACCTCGGGCGCACGGATCGGCTTGACACGTAGTCGACCCCGCCGCACGCGAAGCCCTCGACCACGTGCGCGGTCTCCGACAGCCCGGTCATGAAGATCACCGGGATGTGCGTCAGCGCCGGGTCGGCCTTGAGGACGCGGCAGGTCTCGAAGCCCGACATCCCCGGCATCATCGCGTCGAGCAGGATCACGTCGGGCACCACCAGGCGCAGCCGCTGCAGCGCCGCCTCGCCGTCGCGCGCGATCAGCACCGTGTAGCCGGCGTCCTCCAGCGTGTCGCACAGCATGCCCAGGCTGCTGGGCGCGTCGTCGACCACCAGCACCACCGGGCGCGCGGTCTCGGGCTGCGGCGGTTCAGGCCGGCTGTCCATCGGCGGCCTCCGTCAGACAGGCCTGCAGACCCTCGAGATCGAAGGCCGCGAGGCAGGCGCGCAGCCGCGCACAGGCCGCGGCATGCCGCGCATCGCTGGCCTCGATCGCGTCGAGCTGACGCCGCAGGCCGTGCACGTGGCCGATCTGCGCCAGCCGCAAGAGCTCGGTGCGCGCCTCGGCCGGCAGGCGGCGCAGGTCGGCCGGGGCCTCCGGCGGCAGTGGCGGCAGGGTCGACGCGTGCGCGGCGATCCACTCGATGCCGAGGTGGCGCTGCAGCGTCGCGATCAGTTCCGACTCGATCACCGGCTTGCCGATGAAGGCCTGGCATTGCGCGGCCAGCAGGCGCTCGGCTGGTTCTCGAACATGTTGGCCGAGACGATCAGGATCGGCAGCGTGTAGCCGGCGTCGCGCACCAGCCGCGCGGTCTGCCAGCCGTCGAGGTAGTCCATCGTGATGTCGAGCAGGATTGCGTCGGGCACCGCCTCGCGCAGGCTGTCGAGGCACTCGCTGCCGCTGGCCGCCTCGCGCAGCACGAAGCCCAGCGGCGCCAGCATGCCGGCCAGCATCTGGCGCTGCACCGGCTGGTCGTCCACCACCAGCAGCGTGCGCCTCGGACCCACGTAGCCGCCCACCTGGCGCGGCGCTTCGGCCTGCGGGCCGGGGTCGCTCACCTCGCGGAGGTAGAGCCGCACGCTGAAGGTGCTGCCGCGCCCGGGTGCGCTGACGAGTCCGAGCTCGCCGCCCATCAGCGAGGTGAGCAGCGCCGTGATGGTGAGGCCCAGGCCGGTGCCGGGCTCGCCACGCCGGCGCCCCGCCGCGCCGCGCTCGAAGGGCATGAAGATGCGCTGCTGGTCCTGCGGCGCGATGCCGATGCCGGTGTCCACCACGTCGAAGCGCACCACCTCGCGCCGGCAGTCGACGTGCAGCGTCACCGTGCCCTCGTCGGTGAAGCGCACCGCGTTGCTCAGCAGGTTGATCAGGATCTGCCGCAGCCGCTTGGCGTCGGCGTGCACCCACGCGGGCATGCGGCCGCTGTGCGTGTAGACGAAGGCCAGGCGCTTGGCCTGCGCCTGCGGCTGCACCATGCGCACCAGCTCGTCCAGGAAGGCCGGCAGCGGCAGCGCCGCCGGCTCCAGCCGCAACCGGCCAGCCTCGATGCGGGCCAGGTCGAGCAGGCCGTCGATCAGCCCCATCAGGTGCGCGCACCGTGCCGCCGCGCGAGCACGGCGGCAACTGCGACATCAAGGACCTGTCACGCGGCTCCAAGATCTACTTCCCGGTGTACGTGGACGGCGCCGGCCTCAGCGTGGGCGACCTGCACTTCAGCCAGGGCGACGGCGAGATCACCTTCTGCGGCGCGATCGAGATGGCCGGCTGGGTGCACATGAAGGTGAGCCTGATCAAGGGCGGCATGGCCAAGTACGGCATCAAGAACCCGATCTTCAAGCCCAGCCCGATCACGCCGCACTACAACGACTACATCATCTTCGAGGGCATCTCCGTCGACGAGCACGGCCAGCAGCACTACCTCGACGTCCACGTGGCCTACCGCCAGGCTTGCCTGAACGCCATCGAGTACCTGAAGAAGTTCGGCTACTCCGGCGCGCAGGCGCACTCCATCCTCGGCACGGCGCCGGTGCAGGGGCACATCAGCGGCGTGGTCGACATCCCGAACGCCTGCGCGACGCTGTGGCTGCCGACGCAGATCTTCGACTTCGACATCAACCCCAGCGCCGCCGGGCCGGTGAAGTACCTCGACGGCTCGATCGACATGCCGCTGTCGCCCGACCTCTGAGTCCCCCGAGGCCGCCGCCATGCCCACCTACGACTACGCCTGCCCCGCGTGCGGCGGCTTCGACGCCTTCCGCACGCTGTCCGCCCGCAACGAGCCGGCCACCTGCCCCGACTGCCAGCGCGAGTCGCCGCGCGTCTTCGTCAGCGCGCCACGGCTGGCGCTGATGGCCGGCAGCACCCGCAGCGCGATCGAGGTCAACGAGCGCGCGCGACATGAGCCGAAGAGCTCGCGCGACTACCAGCGCCTGCGGCACCCGTCGGGCTGCGGCTGCTGCTCCTCCGGCGCGTCCACGCGGCGCGGCGCCACGGTGACCGCGGCCAACGGCGCCAAGGCCTTCCCGAGCAAGCGGCCGTGGATGATCAGCCACTGACGGACACACCCTGCGACAGGCAGCGCGACCGGTTCGCGCAGAATCGCGACTGGCCGGCGCCCCGCGGGACGCCGGCGCACCGTCCGCGAGGAGCGAGCCAATGCGCAAGACCCCCGTCATCGCCGTTGCCCTGATCGCCTGCGCGGCCGCCGTGACCGCAGAGGAACCATCCAAGGTGAAACAGGCCGCGAGCGCGACCGGCGAAGCCGTGTCGAACGCCGCGGTCAAGACCGGCGAAGCCATCGAGCGTGGCGCGAAGAAGACCGGCGCCGCGATCGAGCGCGGCGCGCACAAGGCCGGCGAAGCCATCGAGACCGGCGCCGAGGCCACCGGCCGCGCGGTCCGCAAGGGCGTGCGCAAGACCGGCGAGGTGATCGAGAGCGGCGGGCAGAAGCTCAAGTCGGTCGGCGGCTCGGGCGCGTCCTCGTCCTCGCCGTCCGACTGAGCGTCGCGACGGCTCAGCTGCAGGGCCGCGTCGCCGCGGACGCAGCCGACCGACGCCCGCCCAGCGTCAGCCAGGTCAGCAGCAGCGCGCACAGCGCCGCGGCCGCCATGCCGGCCACCATCGGCCGCGCGCTGCCGTCGGCGAAGCCGCTCATCAGCGCGATCACCACGGCACCGAGCACCAGCTGCAGCGTGCCCATCAGCGCCGACGCGGCACCGGCGATCTCGCCGTGGTCGTCGAGCGCCATCACCGAGGTGGTGGGCACCACCAAGCCGAGGAAGCCGTAGCCGACGAGCATGACGACGATCATCACGTCGAGCCGGTCGATGCCGGCCAGGTTGAACGCCAGCAGCGCACCCAGCGACAGCGCGAAGCCCAGCACCGCCACCCGCACGATGCTCGCGAGGCCGAAGCGTGCCGTCAGCCGGCCGGCGAACTGCGACACGCCGATGAACGAGGCCGCGTTCACGCTGAACGCCAGGCTGTACTCGCGCGGCGTCAGCCCGTAGTGGCCGATGAAGACGAACGACGAGTTGGCCAGGAAGATGAAGAAGCTGGCCATGCCGAAGGCCCCGATCGCGGTGAGCCCCAGGAAATGCCGGTCGCGCAGCAGCAGCGCGAAGGCGCGCAGCGTGCTCGCCACATCGCTCTGTGTGCGCTGCGAGGCAGGCCGCGTCTCCTCCAGCGTCAGCGCCACCAGCAGCAGGCCCACCACGCCGATGCCGGTGACGGCCCAGAAGATCGCGCGCCAGCCGGCGGCGTCGATCACGAAGCTGCCGATCAGTGGCGCGAGGATGGGCGACACGCTGAACACCAGCAGCAGCAGCGACATCAGCCGCGTGGCCTCCACGCCGGTGTGCAGGTCGCGCACGATGGCGCGCGGCACCACGATCGGCGCGCCGCCGCCCAGGCCCTGCAGGAAACGGAAGGCGATCAGCCAACCGATGTCGGGCGCGAGCGCGCAGCCCACGCTGCCGACGATGAACAGCCCGATGCCGACGTACAGCGGCGGCTTGCGGCCGAACATGTCGGAGGCCGGGCCGTAGACCAGCTGGCTGATCGCGAACGACACGAAGAATGCCATCAGGCTCATCTGCACCGCGTGCACGTCGGCCTGCAGCGCGCTGCCGATAGCCGGCAGCGCGGGCAGGTACATGTCGATCGCGAACGGACCGATCGAGGACAGCAGGCCCAGCACCAGGGCCCTGCGCAGGAAAGTCGAATTCATCGGGGAAGGAAGAGGGGACGCGGCAGCCGCCAGCGCCGAAGCCGCCGATCATCCCGAATCGCGTGCGCGGCGTGCGCGCACGGGCAACGAGCGCACACGTCCGGCGCGCCCGCTTGACCGCCGTCAAGGACAGCCCCCGCCCGCGGCCCTAGCCTTCGGCGTTCCGATCCGCCTGCGTTCGCGCCACCCGCCTCCGATGCCTGCTGCCTGTCCCGACCTCGCGCCCCCGTCCGCCGCCCCGAGCGCCATCCCCCACCGCAAGCTGATCCGCGCCTGGCTGGCGCCGCTGGCCTCGCGCAGCACGGCCTACGCGCTCGCGCTGACGCTCGTCGACCTGCTGCTGCTGGGCGCCGCACTGACCGCCACCGTGGCGTTCGAGACGCTGCCGATGAAGCTGCTGGCCGGCATGGCGGCCGGCTTCGTGATCGGCCGCCTGTTCATCCTCGGCCACGACGCCTGCCACCAGAGCCTCACGCCGCACCGTCGGCTGAACCGCTGGCTCGGCCGCCTGGTGTTCCTGCCCTCGCTCACGCCCTACAGCCTGTGGGAGGTGGGGCACAACGTGGTGCACCACGGCTACACCAACCTGAAGGGCTTCGACTTCGTCTGGGAGCCGCGCACGCTCGAGGCCTACCGCGCGCTGCCGCGCTGGCGGCGCAGGCTCGAGCGCGTGTACCGCAGCGGCTGGGCACCCTGGCTCTACTACCTGGTGGAGATCTGGTGGAACCGGCTGCTGTTCCCGAACCGGCGCACCATGCCGACGCGGCGCGCGGCATTCTTCTGGGACGGCGTGCTGGTGGTCGCGGGCGCGGCGGCATGGATCGCCGGCCTGGTGGCGGCCGCGGCGGCCACCGGCCAGTCGGCCACGTTGCTGGTGCTGACGGGCTTCGTGCTGCCCTTCGTGTTCTGGAACGGCATGATCGGCTTCGTGGTCTACGTGCACCACACGCACACCGGCGTGGCGTGGTACGAGGACAAGCGGCGCTGGGCGGACGCCCAGCCCTTCGTGTCCACCACGGTGCACCTGACCTTCCGCTCCTTCATGGGCAGCGCGCTGCACCACATCATGGAGCACACCGCGCACCACGTGGACATGAGCGTGCCGCTGTACCGGCTGAAGCGGGCACAGAAGCTGTTGGAGGAGCGACTCGCGGGGCACATCGTCGTGCAGCCGTTCTCGTGGCGCTGGTACGCCGACACCGCGCGGCGCTGCAAGCTCTACGACTTCGAGGCGGGTTGCTGGACCGACTTTTCGGGTCGCCGGACCAGCACGCCGTTGGCTGCGGGGTGAAGCGTTTGCGTTGCGCGTCGTCGATGTGTGGGGTGGCAGAGGCCATCGAGTGGCCGACACAAATGTGAGCTGCGACGGCGAACACCCATGACGGTGGTGGATCAGGCCGGTGGGGCGCTCTGCGAAGCGAAGTAGAGGAGGAGCCGCCCGGCCTGCAGGGGCGGGCGGCGGGGGACATGAGCGCACCAGAGCGCCCCGCCGGCCTGATCTCGCGCCAGACGCGCACCCATCTCGTCTGTTCGAACGCAACCGCCTATCAAACCGGAAACTGCGTCGTCGACAGCACCTGCTTGAGCACCATGAACGAGCGGATCTGCCGCACGCCCGGCAGGTGCAGCAGCTGCTCGGCATGCAGGCGATTGAAGCTGTCGTTGTCGCGCGTGCGCACCAGCATGAAGTAGTCGAACTCGCCGGTCACCACGTGGCACTCCATGCAGCCCGACACCCGGGCGGCGGCCTTCTCGAAGTCGGCGAAGGAATCGGGTGTGGAGCGGTCCAGCACCACGCCGATCATCACCAGCATGCCGGCATCCAGCGCGGCCGGGTTCAGCAGCGCGACGATGCCCTTGATCAGCCCCGCCTGCTTGAGCCGCTCGACGCGGCGCAGGCAGGCCGGCGCGCTGAGGTTCACCTTCGCGGCCAGCGCCACGTTCGACACCGAAGCGTCGCGCTGCAGCGCGCGCAGGATGGCCTTGTCGGTGCGGTCCAGGCTCGCCGGGGGCGGTGGTGTCGTCGCACGAGAGGGCGCGACACGTTGACGAACTTTTGTTGCGCACATTTTTTATTTCGAGCAATTCAAAGCTTAATTCAGGCCGGTCGGCCTTTCTATGCTGCGCAATAACGGACTTCTTTGCAACCCTGGTTTCAGGCAATTTTCCTAAGATGACGACCATCGTCTTCGCCCTCGCAGGAACCCCGCCATGAACCTCCAGCGCTTCCCTCGCCATCCGCTCACCTTCGGGCCCACGCCCATCCAGCCGCTCAAGCGCCTGAGTGCGCACCTCGGCGGCCAGGTCGAGCTCTACGCCAAGCGCGAGGACTGCAACAGCGGCCTCGCCTTCGGCGGCAACAAGACCCGCAAGCTCGAGTACCTGATCCCCGAGGCGCTGGCGCAGGGCTGCGACACGCTGGTGTCGATCGGCGGCATCCAGTCCAACCAGACGCGCCAGGTCGCCGCGGTGGCGGCCCACCTCGGCATGAAGTGCGTGCTGGTGCAGGAGAACTGGGTCAACTACGCCGACGCGGTGTACGACCGCGTCGGCAACATCGAGATGTCACGCATCCTCGGCGCCGACGTGCGGCTCGACGCCGCTGGCTTCGACATCGGCATCCGCCCGAGCTGGGAGCAGGCGATGGCCGACGTGCGGGCCGCTGGCGGCAAGCCCTTCCCCATTCCCGCCGGCTGCTCCGAGCACCGGCTCGGCGGCCTGGGCTTCGTCGGCTTCGCCGAGGAGGTGCGGGCGCAGGAGGCCGAGCTCGGCTTCAAGTTCGACTACATCGTGGTCTGCTCGGTGACCGGCAGCACGCAGGCCGGCATGGTGGTGGGCTTCGCGGCCGACGGCCGGGCCGAGCGCGTGATCGGCATCGACGCCTCGGCCAAGCCCGAGCAGACCCACGCGCAGATCCTGCGCATCGCGCAGAACACGGCCGAGCTGGTGGGCCTGGGCCGCGAGATCACCGCGCAGGACGTGGTGCTCGACACCCGCTACGGCGGCCCCGAGTACGGCCTGCCGAGCGAGGGCACGCTCGACGCCATCCGCCTGTGCGCACGCCAGGAAGGCATGCTCACCGACCGGTGTACGAGGGCAAGTCGATGCAGGGCATGATCGACAAGGTGAGGCGCGGCGAGTTCCCCGCCGGCTCCAGGGTGCTGTACGCCCACCTCGGCGGCGTGCCGGCGCTCAACGCCTACAGCTTTCTGTTCCGCAACGGCTGAGGCGGCGCCGCGGCTAGCGCGGCAGCTGCGGCGGCGGCAACAGGCGGTCGAGCTTGTCGTCCACCTCGCCTACGTAGGCCGACAGCGTGCGGGTGGACTCGGCGAGCTGCTCCTGCAGCTGGCGCTCCAGCTGTTCGATGCGCGCACCCAGCTCGCGCGTGGTGGCGGCGCCCTGCGCCTCCATCCGGCGCAGCTCGCCGTCGAGGAAGGCGCGCAGCTCGGTGAAGCGCGAGGCCTCGGCGGTGTCGGCCAGCTCGCGGTGCGACTTGAGTTCCTTCGCGGTGCGGCGGGCTTCCATGATCACGCCGGCCTGCTGGAACACGATGTAGACCAGGAACAGCGCCACCAGCACGCCGCTGGCCGCCAGCAGGATCAGGCCGAGCGGCGCGTTCACCTCGGCGAAGCCCAGGGTCAGCGCGGTCGGCGCCGTGATCGCGGGCCAGTTGAGCAGGGCGAACAGCCCCAGCGCGGCCACGGCCGCGGCAATCGCCAGTGCGCGAAGGTTCATCGATGCGGCTCCTCGGTGCATGTCGGGGGGCCGACCATACACCGAGGCCGCCCCGGCGCGGCTCAGGCCTCGACGATCACCTGGAAGCCGCC
This sequence comes from Methylibium sp. T29, assembly GCF_000576205.1. NCBI lineage: Bacteria > Pseudomonadati > Pseudomonadota > Betaproteobacteria > Burkholderiales > Sphaerotilaceae > Methylibium > Methylibium sp. T29. Next base: position 8,152 of record NZ_AZND01000141.1, read on the forward strand.
GAAGATCATGCGCTGGGCGTCGAAGGGGCATTGGTCCATGCCATCCTTCAAGCGCGGATCGGCCATGGACTTCTCCATGCCGCTGTCGCGCGTCTGGCGGTCGGGCCAGGTGATCCACGAGAACACCACGGTCTCGTCGTCCTTGCGCTTCACCGCCATCGGAAACGACGTGAGCTTGCCTTCCGGCACGTCGTCGCCCCAGCACTCCACCACGCTCAGCGCGCCGTGGTCCTTGAACACCTCCGAAGCCTTCCGGGCGATCTGGGTGTAGGCCTCGCGCTGGGCGGTGGGCACGGCCAACACGAATCCATCGACATAGTTCATCGCGCTTCTCCTGCTCGAGTGGGTGATAGGGGCACGACGATCGAGCGCCCCCGGAATCGACAGCGTGCGACGGACGCTTGCATCCGATGGCGAAGCGCCGGTCCGAGGCTTCAGCCTACGCCGGCCGCAATGCCCGACCCGTCGGGTGCGACATGCGCCTACGATCGGCCGCGGCAATACACAGGAACACAGGAGACCCGTGGAGACCGACCCGCACCCCGCCGACCGCAGCCCCCCGGGCACGATCGCCCGCCTCGCGGCCGGCACGCTGGACGCCGCCACGCTGGCGGACGACACGCTGGCCCGCATCGACGC
>NZ_AZND01000142.1:0-8689 GCF_000576205.1 Methylibium sp. T29
CGCCCCAGCCGGGCGGAGGGCGCGGTTCACGCCGGTTCGACGCGGCGCAGCCAGGTGCGCACGATGGCCGCGCCCAGCGGGCCGGCCACCTCGGCGACGAAACGGCCGAAGTCCACGTGGGCGCTGTCGTCGGCGCAGTCGGACAGCGTGCGCAGCACTGCGAAGGGGAGGTCGCAATCGAGGCAGACCTGGGCCACCGCCGCCCCCTCCATCTCCACGGCCAGCGCATCGGGCAGTTCGGTGCGCAGGGCGGTGCGCTCGAGCGAGGTCGCGACGAAGCGGTCACCACTGACCACCAGGCCCTCGTGCACACGCGGGCGGTCGATGCCGAGTGCGGCGAAGCTGGAGTCGAGCCCGATGCGCTCGGCCTCCAGTGCGTCGCGCGCCGCGCGCACCAGCGCGTCGCTGAGGTCCGCGTCGGTCGGGAAACGCGAGCGGCCGGTCAGCGGCACTTCGTGGCGCGGAAACAGCGGCGAGGCGTCCATGTCGTGCTGCAGCAGCTCGCGCGCGACCACCACGTCGCCGATCGACGCTGCGGGCTGCAACGCGCCAGCCACGCCGGTGAACACCAGCGCATCGACGCCGTAGCGGTCGGCCAGCAGCAGCGCGGTGGTGGCCGCGGCCACCTTGCCGATGCCCGAACGCACCAGCACCACCTCGTGGCCATCGAGCCGGCCGCGGTGGAAGGCCCGGCCGGCATGGTGCTCGGTCACGGGCGATTGCAGCGCCGCGAGCAAGGTGCGCAGTTCCTCTTCGAGAGCCGCGACGAGTGCGAAGCGCAACCCCATGGCGGGTCCTGTCAGTGCGTGCTGCCGATCAGGGCAGCAGCAAGGCGCGCCGCGCGGAGCGAGCCACTGCGGTCCCCTTGGCGCGCTCGATCTCGGTCAGCAGGTCGCGGGCCACCGATTGCAGGCCGACCAGACCATCGGCCTTCTCGATCGCCAGCACGAAGCGGTAGCCCTTCATCAGGCCCAGGTGCTGCTTCGCCAGGCCGGGCAGCAGGTCGTAGAGGTCCGAGTAGGACAGCGACGACGCCTCCAGCGCGCCCGGGCCGGTCGCGGTGGCCGTGGCGGCGGACGGTGCGGGTTCGGCCGGTGGCAGGCTCGGCGCGACGCTTGGGCCACCGAGCGGGCTCACGAGGCCGGCATCGACGAGCGTCTGCAGGTCTGCGGCGCTGGCGCCCTGCACCATGGACACCCAGTTCGCGCCGTCCCGGCTGGGATCGATGATCAGCAGCAGATTGCGGGCGGTGCGTGTCAGTGCGTGGACGCGGGCGCGGATCTCGGCGCGGCCCGTCTCAGTCTTCGTGTAGCGATCGGCCATCGTGCATCAACAGCTTGCTCTGCCTCGGTACGATCCAGCGCGCAGTGTACGGGCCGACTTCGGCCAGCGTGCCGCGGTGGGTGACGATAGACCGAAGCCCGTGACCCTGCGCACGCCGTGGCGTCGCGGCTCAGGCCTTGTCGCGCAGCTCGCGGCGCAGGATCTTGCCGACCGGCGTCTTGGGCAGCTCGGTGCGAAATTCGACGATCTTCGGCCGCTTGTAGCCCGTCAGGTTGGCCTCGCAATAGGCGCGCACCTGTTCCTCGGTGACCGCGGGGTCGCTGCGCACGATCACCAGCTTGACTGCCTCGCCGCACTTGGCGTCCGCCACGCCGATGGCGGCGCACTCCAGCACGCCCGGCATCTGCGTCACCACTTCCTCGACCTCGTTCGGGTAGACGTTGAAGCCGCTCACCAGGATCATGTCCTTCTTGCGGTCGACGATCCTGAAGTAGCCGCGCTCGTCGACCACGCCGATGTCGCCGGAGCGGAAGTAGCCGTCGGCCGTCATCACCTTCGCGGTCTCGTCGGGACGCTGCCAGTAGCCGGCCATCACCTGCGGGCCCTTGATTGCGATCTCGCCCGGCGTGCCCGGCGGCACCTCGTGGCCGTCGTCGTCGATCAGCTTCAGCAGGGTGTTGGGCATCGGCAGGCCGATGTTGCCGCTGTAGGCGCTGCTGTCGACCGGGTTGCAGGTGGCCGAGGGCGAAGTCTCCGACAGGCCGTAACCCTCCACGATGGGGCAGCCGGTCTTCTCGAGCCAGAGCTTGGCGGTGGCGCTCTGCACCGCCATGCCGCCGCCGACCGAGATCTTCAGATGGCTCCAGTCGACGCTGCCGAAGTCGGCGTGATGCGCCATCGCGTTGAACAGCGTGTTGACTGCCGGGAAGCTGTGGATGCGCTCGCCGCGCAACTGCTTGAACATCGTCGGCAGGTCGCGCGGGTTGGCGATCAGGATGTTGCAGCCGCCCATGCGCAGGCCCAGCATCATGTTCGTGTTGAAGCCGAAGATGTGATAGATCGGCAGCGCGCACACGGTGTTGATCTGCTCGCCGGCGGGGATCTTCTTCAGGGCCGGCTGGTACCAGGCCTCCGACTGCAGGATGTTGGCGACCAGGTGGCGGTGCAGCAGCACCGCGCCCTTGCTCACGCCGGTGGTGCCGCCGGTGTACTGCAGCACCGCGATGTCGTCCGGTCCCACCTTGGCCGCCGTGTACGACTTGCCGCGGCCGGCGGCCAGCGCGTCGTTGAAGCGCACCGCGCCCGGCAGCTCGAACGCCGGCACCATCTTCTTCAGCTTGCGCACCACGGTGTTGACGATCAGCGACTTCGGGAAGCCGAGCAGGTCGCCGAGCGCCGTGACCACCACCTTCTTCGTCGGCACCGTCGACATCACCTTCTGCAGCACGTGCGCGAAGTTCTCGACGATCACGATGGCCTTCGCGCCCGAATCCTTGAGCTGGTGCTCCAGCTCGCGGGGCGTGTACAGCGGGTTGACGTTGACCACCACGTAGCCGGCACGCAGGATCGCGGCCACCGTGACCGGGTACTGCGGCACGTTGGGCATCATCACCGCGACGCGGTCGCCGGCGGCCAGGCCCAGCGTCTGCAGGTAGGCCGCGAGCGAGCGCGACATCTCGTCGACCTGGGCGAAGCTGAAGGCCTTGCCCATGAACTTGTAGGCGGGCAGGCTGCCGAACTTCTTGAAGCTGTCGTCGATCAGCGCGACCAGCGAGGGGTACTGCGCAACGTCGACGTTGTGCGGCACGCCGGCCGGGTAGTGCTCGAGCCAGATGGGGTCCATGGGCAGCTCCATACGCGAAAAGTCATTCTGACTTCGCGCTGACAGGGCCTCTCTCAGGGAATGCGATAGCCCGTGCTGGAGCGGGCTGTCTAGGGCCCGCCGGCATCATCCCTTCGAAGCGAGGCCCCGAGCCGCGGGGCGATGGCTCACTCGATGGCCTTGACCATGTCCTCGACGACCTTCTTGGCATCACCGAAGACCATCATGGTCTTGTCCATGTAGAACAGCTCGTTGTCCAGGCCCGCGTAGCCGGCGGCCATCGAGCGCTTGTTGACGATGATCGTCTTGGCCTTGTAGGCCTCGAGGATGGGCATGCCGTAGATCGGGCTGCCCTTGGTCATCGCCGCCGGGTTCACCACGTCGTTGGCGCCCAGGATGATGGCCACGTCGGCCTGGCCGAACTCGCCGTTGATGTCCTCCATCTCGAACACTTGGTCGTAGGGCACCTCGGCCTCGGCCAGCAGCACGTTCATGTGGCCCGGCATGCGCCCGGCCACCGGATGGATCGCGTACTTGACCGTCACGCCCTTGTGCGTGAGTTTCTCGGCCAGCTCCTTGACCGCATGCTGCGCACGCGCCACCGCCAGACCGTAGCCCGGCACGATCACCACCGTCTCGGCATTGCCCAGCACGAAGGCCGCGTCGTCGGCGCTGCCGCTCTTGACCGGCCGGGCCTCGGCCTTGCCGGCGGTGGCCGCCGTGGCGTCGCCGCCGAAGCCGCCCAGGATCACGTTGAAGAACGAGCGGTTCATCGCCTTGCACATGATGTAGCTCAGGATCGCGCCCGAGCTGCCCACCAGCGAGCCGGCGATGATCAGCATGCTGTTGTTCAGCGAGAAGCCGATGCCCGCAGCGGCCCAGCCCGAGTAGCTGTTGAGCATGGACACCACCACCGGCATGTCGGCGCCGCCGATCGGGATGATGATGGTCACGCCGATCACGAAGGCCAGCGCGAGCAGCAGCGCGAAGTCCAGCTTGGACTCGCTGATCGCGTAGCCGACGATGAAGAACAGCAGCGCCAGGCCGAGCACGGCGTTCAGCGCATGCTGCCCCTTGAACACCACCGGCGCGCCCTGGAACAGGCGGAACTTGTAGCTGCCCGAGAGCTTGCCGAAGGCGATCACCGAACCGCTGAAGGTGATGGCGCCGATGGCCGCGCCCAGCGCCAGCTCGACGCGGTTGCCCACCGGCACCGCGCCGCCCTTTTCGACGATGCCGAAGGCCCAGGGCTCGACCGCCGCGGCGACCGCGATGAACACTGCCGCCAGGCCGATCATGCTGTGGAAGAAGGCCACCAGCTCGGGCATCTTGGTCATCTCGACCGTCTTGGCGCGCCACGCGCCATAGCCGCCGCCGACCACCAGGCCGACCAGGACCCAGCCAAGCCCGAGGGCCGAGCCGGCCAGCTTGACGATCAGTGCCGCGGTGGTCAGCGTGGCGATCGCCATGCCGACCATGCCGAACAGGTTGCCGCGGATCGAGGTGGTCGGGTGGCTCAGGCCCTTCAAGGCCTGGATGAAGCAGACGCTGGCGACCAGGTAGAGCAGGGTGACGAGATTGAGGCTCATGGCTTACTTCCCCTGCGCCGTCGCTGCGGGCTTCTTGTCCTTCTTCTTGAACATCTCCAGCATGCGGCGCGTGACGAGGAAGCCGCCGAAGATGTTCACCGCAGCCAGCGCCACCGCCAGCACGCCCATGGTCTTGCCTAGGCCGGTCTCGGTCAGGGCGGCGGCGAGCATCGCGCCGACGATCACGATGGCCGAGATGGCATTGGTCACCGCCATCAGCGGCGTGTGCAGCGCCGGCGTGACGGTCCACACCACGTGGTAGCCGACGTAGATGGCCAGCACGAAGATGATCAGGTTGAGGATGGTGGGACTGACGATGTCCATCTTGTTGTCTCCTGGGGATCAGAACTTGCGGACCGACTCGATGCGGTTGCCCGGCCCGAGCAGCACCACCTTGGGCTTGTGCGTCGCGACCTCGGCGTCGTTCATCGGGGCGTAGGTGCAGATGATCAGCAGGTCGCCGACATGGGCCTTGCGGGCCGCGGCGCCATTGAGCGAGATCACGCCCGAGCCCGGCGGTGCCGGGATGACGTAGGTGGAGAAGCGTTCGCCGTTGTTGACGTTGTAGAGCTCGATCTGCTCGAACTCGCGCATGTCGGCGGCCTCCAGCAGGGCGGCATCGATGCCGCACGAGCCTTCGTAATGCAGGTCGGCCTCGGTCACCGTGGCGCGATGGAGCTTCGCGCGGAGCATCAGGCGATTCATGTTCTGAGCAACTGCCCGTCGCGGCACATCAGGCAGGCCTTGACGATGTCGTCCTCGAGGTCGATCTTCAGCGCCGCGGCGTCCTTCTCGAGCACGAGCTTCAGGAAGTCGAGCACGTTGCGCGCATACAGCGCCGACGCATCGGCGGCCACCAGCGCGGGCAGGTTGGTCTCGCCGACCAGCGTGACGCCGTGCTTCACCACCGTGCGGCCGGCCTCGGTCAGCGGGCAGTTGCCGCCCTGGGGTGCGGCCATGTCGACGATCACCGAGCCGGGCTTCATGGCCTTGACCATGTCCTCGGTCACCAGCACCGGCGCCGGGCGGCCCGGGATCAGCGCGGTGGTGATCACGATGTCGGCCTGGGCCACGCGCTTGGCGACCTCGACCTTCTGGCGTTCCAGCCACGACGGCGGCATCGGGCGGGCGTAGCCGCCCACGCCCTCGGCGGCTTCCTTCTCCTCGGCGGTCTCGTAGGCACGTCGATGAACTTGGCGCCCAGCGACTCCACCTGCTCCTTCACCGAGGGGCGCACGTCGGAGGCCTCGATGACGGCGCCCAGGCGCTTGGCGGTGGCGATGGCCTGCAGCCCGGCCACCCCCACGCCCAGGATCACCACCCGCGCGGCCTTCACGGTGCCGGCGGCCGTCATCAGCATCGGGAAGATGCGCTGGTAGCGGTCGGCGCCGATCATCACCGCCTTGTAGCCAGCCAGGTTGGCCTGCGAGCTCAGCACGTCCATGCTCTGCGCGCGCGTGGTGCGCGGAGCGGCCTCGAGGGCGAAGGCGGTCAGCTTCGCGTCGGTCAGGCCCTGCAGCCCGTCCTTGTCGAAGGGGTTGAGCATGCCGATCAGCGCCGTCGACGCCGGGATCAGCGCGCGCTCGGCCACCGAGGGTGCGCGCACCTTCAGCACCAGCGGGCAGCCGAAGGCGCCGGCCGCGTCGGTGATCTCGGCACCGGCGGCCACGTAGGCCTCGTCGGTGACGCTGGCGCTCAGGCCGGCGCCCGCCTGCACATGCAGCGAGTGGCCCTGTGCCTTGAGCTTCTTGACCGTCTCGGGGGTCGCGGCAACGCGGGTTTCTCCCGCAGCCGTCTCGCGCGGCACGCCGATGCGCATGGTGCTGCCTCCTCAGGGCTTGTTGTGTTTGGGGGCGGAGCTTACACAATCCGGAGACCGTCCCCCTTACGATCGTGCATGAAACAAAGATGGAAACCTGCCGTGACCGTGGCTGCGGTCATCGAAAACCAGGGTCGTTTCCTGCTGGTGGAAGAGCAGACGCCCGAAGGCATCTGCCTCAACCAGCCGGCCGGTCACCTCGATCCGGGGGAGTCGTTGCTCGAGGCGGTGGTGCGCGAGGTGCTCGAGGAGACCGCCTGCGTGTTCACGCCGACCGCGCTGCTCGGCGTCTACATGTCGCGCTTCATCCGCAGCGCCCGCAACGAGGACGTGACCTACCTGCGCTTCTCCTACTGCGGCAGCGTCGGCGAGCCGGTGCCCGGCCGTGCGCTCGACAAGGGCATCCTGCGCACGCTGTGGATGACGCCCGAGGAGATCCGCGCCAACGCCCACCGCCACCGCAGCCCGGCGCTGCAGCGCAATGTCGATGACCACCTGGCCGGCATTCGCCATCCGCTCGGCACGGTCTTCGTCGACCCCGGCCTCTACGATCCGGTGGAAAAATCCTGAGGATGAGCGCGAAGAAGGAGCGGGTGGTGGTCGGGCTGAGCGGCGGGGTCGACTCCGCGGTCAGCGCCTGGCTGCTGAAGCAGCAGGGTCATGAGGTGGTCGGCCTGTTCATGAAGAACTGGGAGGACGACGATGACGACGAATACTGCTCGTCGCGCCAGGACTTCCTCGATGCCGCCAGCGTGGCCGACGTGATCGGCATCGAGATCGAGCACGTCAACTTCGCTGCCGAGTACCGGGACCGCGTGTTCGCCGAGTTCCTGCGCGAGTACGAGGCCGGCCGCACACCCAACCCCGATGTCCTGTGCAACGCCGAGATCAAGTTCAAGGCCTTCCTGGACCATGCCCTGCGGCTGGGCGCCGGCAAGATCGCCACCGGACATTACGCCCGGGTTCGCCGCGCACCGGCGCTCCCCGGCATGCCCGATGGGCCTCTTGACGAGTCGAGCGCCGGCGCGCTCGACCGCGTCCGGGTGCGCGAGGCGGGCGGCCGCTTCGAGTTGCTCAAGGGGCTGGACGCGAGCAAGGACCAGAGCTATTTCCTGCACCGCCTGAGCCAGGCGCAGCTGGCGCGCACGCTGTTCCCGGTGGGCGAGCTGCCGAAGACCGAGGTGCGTCGCATCGCCGCGGAGATCAGGCTGCCGGTGGCGGCGAAGAAGGACTCGACCGGCATCTGTTTCATCGGCGAGCGCCCGTTCCGCGAGTTCCTGAACCGCTACCTCGCGCACGCGCCGGGGCCGATCAAGGACGAGCGCGGCCGCACGCTCGGCGAGCACGTGGGGCTGTCCTTCTACACGCTGGGCCAGCGCAAGGGCATCGGCATCGGTGGCGTGAAGGAGCGCGGCGCGGCGCGCGGCGGGGCCGACCATGCACCCTGGTTCGTGGCCCGCAAGGACCGTCCGCACAACACGCTGTACGTGGTGCAGGGCCACGACCATCCGTGGCTGCAGTCGTTCCGGCTGGAGGCAGACGACGCCAGCTGGATCGCCGGCACCCCGCCGGCGCCGGGCGCACTGGCGGCCAAGACCCGTTACCGCCAGGCCGACGCGTCCTGCGTGCTGGCGCCGGGTGCCGACGGTCGCTTCCGGCTCGACTTCGGTGTGCCGCAGTGGGCGGTGACGCCGGGCCAGTCGGCGGTGCTGTACGACGGCGAGGTCTGCCTAGGCGGCGGCGTGATCGCCGCGGCGGCCTGAGGCTGGCGCGGCCGCAGGCCCGGGGGCCTCTGCCTCACCGCGGGCGCGCCAGGTCCAGCGTCCAGTACAGGCCGTAGCTGCTGGCGTTGTTGCGCGCGCAGGCGAGGCCGAGCTCCGTGTAGCCCGGGCTCATCAGGTTGGCGCAGTGGCCGTCGCTGGCCATCCAGCCGTCTACTACCGACTGCAGCGAACCGTAGCCGGCCCCGATGTTCTCGCCCACGCCGGACCAGGCGTAGCCCGCTGCGTCGACGCGGGCGCCGAGCGTGCTGCCGTCCGTCCCGGTGTGCGAGAAGTGATCGTGGTCGGCCATGTCGCGGCTGTGGCGGTAGGCGGCCTGGGCGAGTTGCGCGTCCCAGGCCAGCGCCGGGACGGCGGCGAAGCTGCCGCGCGCGCCGCAGGGGCTCCGGCCGCG
>NZ_AZND01000143.1:0-8615 GCF_000576205.1 Methylibium sp. T29
TCCTTAGGAAAAAGGTCTGAGAAGATCGTCTTGATCTCAACCTTGGCCATGCCAACAGCAAAGAACGCTGTGATCAATGCCATAACAAACAGAATTGGCCATCGGTATCCCAGCGTGAACCGGGCGATCCGGTGTCTCAGGTCATCTTTACCCATCACATCCTCAAGAAGCTTGGCAACGCCGGCGAATCTCTCTGCTCGGATCGGAGCACCGCTTTGGCGCCGATCTACTCATCGTCCCATCGGGCGGTCGATCACGCCCCCCTCGAAGGTGAGGTTAAGGGGGGGAATGGGGAGGCGACGCGACCCGCATCGACCTGGTCACTGCGGTTGATCTCCGCGTCGCGAACGAACGGACCAAGGCGCCGGTATCGGTTGGTTGAGGACTTGAGTACATCCAGAGGATCGACACTGGAACGGCACCGCGAAGACTGCGTAATGCGATTCAGTGGTGTTCGTCTCGCCACCGCGCAACCGGCGTTGTCGTGCGCGTCATCGGGCGGAACCGAAACGTTCGTTTTCACCGAAAGCGCCTCGAACCCTACCGACGACAGCCCTAGATCACCCGTGCAGTCGGGCATACCTTTGTTGAGAGCGAACGCGCCTACCAAGGGTCCTTGCGCACTGCATACTGGTGCAAGCCGCTCCTCTCAGCACTTCACAGGCCCGGCAACCGCAGCATCGTCAGCGAGCTGTTGACACGGTGACCTCGAGTTGCCGCAACCCTAGATCGCTTGGAAGGGCGCCGCCAGCGCTGCTTGGCCGTTGGTTGAGGGTCGTTCCCGACGTCCAGAGCAAAAGCTACAGCTTCATGGCTGGCTCATCCAATCGCTACCTATCGCCCCCCCCTTACCTTCATTCCGAGCAGCTCGTTGTTGAATCGGTATGTGACGATGAGGCCTCTGACCAGTAGCGCGATCACTCGCTCAGATGGAGCCGAAGCACTTGAAGACCGCTGAGATCACAGCCTTCGAGAGGGTCAGCCTTCGGGCGGGCAGATGAGCGCGCTCGGGCCGAGCTCACGACCCGACTCGAGAGGTTTCACCATGGCCCCCTAAGGCGTCGCCGCGCATAGCGTGGGCGGCTACCGCACCAAGAGCACAGACCACACGTCGCTGGACCACATCGGGACCCTCCCCAAGAGACCGGTGCGATCGCCCGCCCAGCCGAGGCCGGCGAGGATCGATCAAATGCGGCAAACGTCGCTCGCCGCGAGCCGACGCAGAGCACTTGGCGGGATATCCGTAGCGCGCGGCTCAGCGCCTACCAGCTAGATGCCGACGCAAACCGCTGAGTAGAGCGACCCAAAGCGGCTCAAACCGGCGCAACGAAGCGTGCCCAAGGCGCTAGACAGCTTGAGGCCGTAGGCACAAGAATGTCCGCACACATGGTGCAGCGAAGCTGCCGCGTTCCGAACAACCAGCGATACCCCCTACAAGGGGTAGCGGTCACCCGGAACTTCGCAGAGTCAATTGGTATGGGTTCCGCGTATCCGGCCAGACATGAGATCAGCAGATACAGCCATGCGAACTACCGCTTCGGCGCTACATCAAACTGCGATCTCGTTGGAGTACAACCTGGCCAACGGCCGCGCCGGAAGAACGCTGTCGTAGCCTTCACCGAGGGTGCTGCACTAGATCGGCAACGAACAGCCCACGAGATCAATGAGAGCTTCACATTGGAGAGAGCAAGCTCACCGCCTCACCAACCTAGCGTCGCTCGGGAAGCAGACGCCTCAGACAATGAAGAACCAGTTAACACAGCACTGCGCTGGAACTGGCAATGTGCTGTAGCAAACGCTGCACATGTGATGGCGTGATGCGCCGCCGAGTGCCCCCCATCGAGAAAGATCTACCTCGAGCCTTAGCTCCGTAAGCAACGTTGGTAATGGCATCTGCCACATAGACGCGGTTGCTACCGACCACGGCTTCGAACTCATTCGCCTGACGAACTAGCGTCTCAAGGTCGGCATCGACCAAAAGATAGGCGTGAGCAAGCACAACTTGCTCGGAGTTGCTGATACGTCGCCAATACTGCGCTGTTCCCGCGACCTTACGACCATCTACAGCGAGATGATAGTGGCCTTTAGAGAAGGAACCAGGCACTGCCTGCTCCGTCGCCAAGATGCCGAACGTACCAAGTCCACCTTGGAGCATCTGGCATAACGCTGCGTACACAGTTTCAAGACGCGACCATTTCATAGCCTGCGTTCGCCAAGCAAGACTAAGGTTCACAACTCCGGGGCCTTGTGGCACCAGACCCCTACCAAACCTAAGAACATTGACCGGCAGACCAACTGCAGCGGAGCTCTCGCAGGCGACTTCAAAGCGCTCGAAGCGCCGATACGACGGCGGTACAACGAATCCAGGCGTTGACTCCCATACATGGGCGACGGCGATCCCTTGTCCCGCATGAAACAGCAATGCTTGCTCGATTGCCGAACCACTAGTACCAGCGAGCGATCTTTCTAGCAGCCTGTATCGTGGCTGCGACCATTGCTCAATCATCGGCAGTAGAGAGGCAGACAAAGTAGATTCAACAAAAGTGCAGCCGATAGGCGGAACTGGCTTCGCCTCATGAAAGATCGAATCCATTCGCCGCCAATCAGCCAACACTTTCGCAAATAGTATTTACCCCCGAACGCCTATCGCTAAGATTTCACACCAAGGTCAAAGTGAAATCCACGATAACCATCTTCTACGATTTCCTCGCAGAAGCGTCGGTACGGCCCCATCCCACCGGCATACGGCGTGAATCTCGACGACTTGCCATTCACATTTTTACCGGTATACCACGAGTCGGTGTGCGGATAGAGAGTCGAATTTGCAATCTCGTCTACCGTATCGCTCCAACTGATTTCAGCCTTAATATCAGGCTCGATTGTCTTCTTCCCCTCTCTTTCCATCGAGGCGATACAGTCAGCAATCCATTCGACGTGCTGCTCAATCGAAACAATCATGTTCACAAGCACGCACGGACTCCCCGGGCCTGTAATCGTAAAGAGATTCGGAAACCCCTCCATCATTAGACCCAAGTAGCTCTGGGGCCACTCGCTCCACTTGTGCCTAAGCTGCCGTCCGTTGCGGCCACGAATGTCCATCTTAAGAAGTGGACCTGTGATTGCGTCATAACCAGTCGCAAAAACCAAGACGTCGAGCTCGTACTCCTTGTCGAGGGTCTTTACGCCTGCCGCGGTAATCGACTGAATCGGCGACTTGCGCACATCAACCAAACTCACGTTGTCGCGGTTGAATATTTGATAATAACCACTGTCGACACACAACCGTTTTGTTCCGAGCGGGTATCCGTGCGGCACCAGAAGATCCGCGACCGCCGGGTCCTTGACGGTTCCACGAATCTTCTTCTCGACAAAATCAGCAGCCGTTTTGTTGGATTCCAGATCGAGCAAAATATCGCTATAGCTGAGCACGAAGCAGAATCCAGCACCATTCCATGCTGTTTCGAAGTTTTGCTCGCGCGAAGTCTTTGAATCCTCAATCGCTTTCTTCTCGTTTCCAATGTACGGAATACCAACCTTCGAATATCGGCAATGAGCGCGCATGCTGCGATAGTTGGCCTTAGCCTCAGCGAGTTCTTCTTGCTCAAGCGGAGCATTGCAGGATGGCACGCTGTAGTTTGGAGTTCTTTGGAAGACTGTCAGGTGCCCAACAGATTTCGCAATTGCAGACGAGAATTGAATCCCCGTCGAACCAGTACCAATCAGCCCTACCCGCTTACCCGATAGATCTACGGTTCATGCGGCCAGCTTCCGGTGTGATACCAGGCCCCCTTAAACTCGCCGATCCCCGGGAACTCCGGGACGATTCCTGCCGAAAGACAACCAACGGCTGAAATAAGAAACTGCGCACGCGTGCTAACTCCATCACTTGTAACGACTTCCCACTCGCTGGTTTTGTCATCAAAAGCAGCACCTACGACCGTCGTTCCAAACCGGATATCAGTCCGCAGGTTGAAGCGGTCCGCTACATGCTTTGCATACTCCAGGATTTCGGGCTGAGCAGCATAGCGCTCAGTCCAGTTCCACTCCTGCTCGAGCTCAGGAGAGAACGAGTATGAGTAGCTCAAGCTTTCAATGTCACACCGGCAACCAGGATACCGGTTCCAATACCAAGTGCCGCCGACATCGTCCCCCGCTCAAAGACGCACACTCGCATTCCCAGCTGACGCAGCCGATAGAGCATGTACATCCCGGCAAAGCCGGCGCCGATAACGATGGCATCGTACTCAGCACTTTCATCGCGCCGACTGGCGCCAGCCTCGGTCAGAACGTTCTTCATCTTCTATCCTTTCCAGTTACAAGCGATGCGCCAGCCTAGTTCTTCGGGAACTTCGACTCTTTCGAGAGTCCCCATGCCTGCAGAAGGCCGGTTATGTAGTGGGTTTCGACCATGCGGCGACTGATGGCCCACCGGCCGGCTCGACGTTCGTAGTTGTCCAGGTAGGCAACAGCCAGCCGGATCGCACGCCCATTTGCCTCGGTTGCGTGCACGTTCGCTTCAGAAATACCGGTAGCGCGGTCACCGTCAACTTTCACGATGAGATTAGTTGTGAAGTGCCACGTATCAGGCACGGCAACATTAATCTCGTCGTATGCACGACGGATCTCCGTCCAACCGTGATACTCACCAAAAAGCCCAGGCATCAAGTAATCAGCATCCTCGTGAAAGATTGACAGCAAATGATTAACGTCACGTCGATCCCAGGCGAGGGCATACCCGTACACGAGCTCCTGAATCGCAAGTTTTGATTCAATTACATCCGTTCTCTGCTCGAGCGAAAGCTTTTCAATTGCAGCCATCGAATCACCTCATATTGATATATGCAGGACTTAGCATGTAGCGTGGGCCTTCACCTACGCAACTTGCAACTTCGTTCGCCGTGAAGCGATTACCGGCATCGCGGGTCATGCACCAAATTGGCCCCCGAGTCCGCAGCGATGATCAAGCAGGCGCAGCTCAAGCCGCCCCTCTCAAAGGTGATGGCTTTGGGAGGAGGTTGACCCACCCGACGTCGATCGGGCCGGCGGAAAGCAACCGTCGACGGCTTTCACCGAGGCGCATCGCGGGCCGTCGCACCGCCTAGAAGCACCCCGTCCCACGACGCGCCACTGGCTCCCCCCCAACAACATCCCTTCCGGGAGGGGGCGGATCCGACCTCCGTAGATCAAAGTCCTCGCCACGGAGGCAGCCGCCCTAGAGCGACTACCGCCAGATCGTCATCCACAAAGCAGTCGCGGATGACCCGAGCAATCGATCTAGGAGTAACGTCAAATGATCACGACCTTGCCAAATAAGACAGGCGACGGGCACGGCGAACCCAAGTACCGCGACAGGAAGCGATACGCATGGGCAATTGGGGTTCTGTGGCCAATGCTGCCCGTTATCGGAATCGCAGCGGCACAGATTACCGGAGAGGCGGCCTACTACTGGCTAGCGCCTTTTCTTACGTTCATCGTTATACCTATCCTCGACTTGGTTATCGGAACCAGTCAGAGAAACCCGCCGGCAAACGCCATCCAGGCACTCGAGGAGGACAACTACTACAAGCGTCTCACATTTATCACGGTGCCTGTTCACTATCTCGCGATGATTGCGGGCGCTTGGGCAGTCGGGACACTTGATCTCAGTGTGGTCAGCTACGCCGGCATTTGCGTCTCTGTTGGACTGGCAAATGGTCTTGCCATCGTGACGGCCCACGAGCTTGGCCATAAGAAGGACAGTTTCGAACGATGGCTGTCAAAGATCTGCTTGGCAGTAACAGCTTACGGTCAGTACATGATCGATCACAACCGCGGCCACCATCGAGACGTTTCGACGCCCGAGGATTCCAGCTCCGCGCGGATGGGTGAAAGCATCTACGCCTTTGCTCTGCGTGAGCTTCCGTACACGGGTTTCATCCGACCTTGGCGTCTTGAGAAGGAACGCTTGGCGCGCAGCGGAAAGGGACCCTGGACGCTCGAGAACGAGTTCATTCAGCCAGCATTGATCTCTCTAGTTTTCTTTAGCGCACTTCTCTTCTGGCTCGGAACGAGCATCGTTCCCTACCTGATGGCCACTGTCTTCACCGGCTACTGGTTCCTCGTGATCGCGGACTACATCGAGCACTATGGCCTCCTGCGCCAGAAGCTTCCCGATGGGCGGTACGAGCGGGTTCGACCCGAGCACTCGTGGAACACTGATCACATCGCATCGAACCTGATCTATTTCCATGTCCAGCGACATTCCGATCATCATGCGTTTCCGACGCGTAGCTACCAAGCCTTGTGCAGCTATAGCAATGTACCGACGATGCCGTCCGGGTATCCAGGGATGATCTGGATCTGTCATGTTCCGCCTCTGTATCGGGCCATCATGGATCCGCTGCTGCTGAAGCAGTACGACGGCGACATTACAAAGATCAACGTCGATCCGCGCAAGCGCAACAAGCTCTTCCACCGCTACGCGCACGCCGGTTCTATGAACGGCTAGCCAGTAGCCCCCCCCCGCTGTCGTCGAACCGCGAATTACGCAGCGCCGCTGGCGTTCGTTCGAAGGAAGCGGGGGGTTACCAAGGCGTATTCCTTAACGCCTTCATGACGAGCCCGATTGAGACGCTTGAACAAAGCGAGAGAAGCTTCGGGTGCCGAACCTACGTAGATCCACCAAAGGTCCATGCGATGCCTCTGAACAACCAGGCAGCCGATCTGCTGAAGACGCTCTCCGCCGCCGGGGCGAAGCCCTTCCATCAAATGACACCAGCGGAATGCCGGAATGCATTTGACGCTCTCTGTATAAGTCAGCCGGCTAGTCGCGCAACGATCTTTAGCGCTGTCGATCTCACAATCGATGACTCTGACAGAAAGATTCCTATCCGCGTCTATACGCCGTTAGGTGAGGGGCCGTTCCCAATCCTGATGTACTTTCACGGCGGAGGCTGGGTATTCGGCAGCCTTGACGCGTACGACATCATCTGCCGAGAGCTGTGTGGCGGCACAGGCGCTGTGGTGGTATCAGTTGGCTATAGGTTGGCTCCGGAATGCAAGTTTCCGGCCGCAACCGACGATTGCTTAGCCGCAACACGTTGGGCTGGGGAGCATGCCATTGAAATTGGCGGCGATGCTCAGCGTATTGCTGTATCAGGCGATAGTGCTGGCGGCAATCTTGCAGCAGTCACCGCATTGCGCATTCGCGACGAAGGCGGTCCTCAGCTGTGCGCGCAACACCTTGTTTATCCTGTCACGAACTGCGCAGGACTTCCATCCACCTCAATGGTTGAGAACGCGCAAGGCTATCTGCTTGAGAAGGCAGATATGGATTGGTTTTTTGGACATTACCTAAACTCACCTTCTGACGGCTACCACTCGAACTGCTCGCCCATGCTAGCAAAGAGTCTTGCCGGCCTTCCGGCCACACTGGTGCAAACAATGGAGTTCGACCCGCTACGTGACGAGGGCGAGATGTTCGCCAAGGCACTAGAGAGAGCAGACGTCATGGTTGCGCATACCCGCTACGAAGGCGCAATCCACGGCACCCTTTGCTTTGCCACATCATTCTCTCAAGGTCGCGCTCTGATGGATGAATCCATCCTATGGCTACGCGAGCAGTTCCGCCGCTAACGATAGAGCGTATTGCAGGGCCCTCGAGGAAGATCGACCATCACAAATAAGCAAAGGAGTGCTATGGCACAACGATATAGATGCCCAATCTGCGAGTACATATACGACGAAGCCAAAGGAGACAAAAGCGAAGGTTTTCCTCCCGGAACTCGTTGGGTCGCCATCCCTGCCAATTGGGCCTGTCCGATCTGCGCCGTCCGTGAGAAGCCGGACTTCATTGCGTGCTCCGATATCGAGACTGATGATCAACATGAGTAGAAAATTTAAGAAGTGGCAATGTGTGACGTGCACCTTTGTCTATGATGAAGAGATGGGTATGCCGTCGGACGGTATACCTCCCGGTACGGCCTGGGAAGATGTGCCTGACGACTGGACGTGCCCTGACTGTTCCTCGCCTAAATCGGACTTTCATATGGTGGAAATTTGAGGCTCCAGGCGCCTACCCCTACAGGGGTATGATCGAATGCGCCGATAAAAATGAAGACGGCTAAGCGTGCTGACCTGCGTGATTAGGAGATCAAAGGTCGCTCACTATTGACGCGTCGTTGGAGACAGCTATGCAGAAGTCAGGCTCCTGGATTCTCAAGCCGGAGCGCTGGAAGTTGCCGGCAGCGTTCCGTACTGCATCTCGTCCCGTGTTCACGGTCAGCGCACCCGCGGGGTACGGTAAGTCGACCTTACTGTGCGAATGGCGAGAGGAAGTTCTCGCACTCGGGTATCGCGTCATCTGGCTCCTGGTCGATCGCGACGACCAAGACGGAGACAAGCTTGCGATCGATCTGTTGCACGCGTTCTCGCCGACTGACGCCGAACGATCACAGGCGCTGGTAAGTGGCGTAGGGAACCGAGGTAAGCGGGCCGTGATCATGGCACTGCTTGGCGAGATGGCCTCGCGCCAGGACCGGACGGTGCTGTTCATCGACGATGTGCACTGGCTGGCGGACAGCGCAGCGACAACCCTCCTTCGCCCCTTGATCCGGCGTCAGCCAGAGCGTATGGCA
>NZ_AZND01000144.1:0-8613 GCF_000576205.1 Methylibium sp. T29
CGCTCGCGCTGCCGGCTCCGACCCCGGCCAAGCCGCCCAAGGCCGCCGCGGCGCCGATGATCGAGCGACGCGGCCCCAACCGCGCGACCAACGTGGTGCGCCCGGCCTTCCAGGCCAAGGCGCCCTCCTCCACGACTGCCGAGGCGGCAGCGGCCCGCAGCGGCACCGACGACTGGGAATCGTTCTGACGGTTCGCGCCACCCCGCACGAAGCGCCGCGACATCGCTGATCGCGGGCGCCCGCCCGGCGTTACAGTCGGCGCTTCGTCCTGTTCCCGGGGGCTGAGCGCCGCATGGATTCGGTCTTTCGACGTCGGGCAACGCAGGTCGCGCTGGGCATCGGCGCGATCTACATCGTCGCCGGCATCGCCTGGATCTTGCTGTCCGATGCGCTGGTGCTCCAGGTCTCGAACGACATCGACTGGCTGACGTTCGCCCAGCGCTACAAGGGCATCGCCTACGTGCTCTTGAGCGGCCTGCTGGTCGTCGCGCTGGTGCGCACCGGCAACCTGGCGCTGCTGAAGGCCCAGCAGCGGCTGCACATCGGCGAGGTGCGGGTGCAGGACCTGTTCCAGCACCACCCGAAGCCGATGTGGGCCTTCGACGAGGAGACGCTGCGCTTCATCGCGGTGAACCACGCCGCGGTCGCGCACTACGGCTATACCGAGGCCGAATTCCTGGGCATGCTGGCCACCGACATGCGCCCGCCCGAGGACGTGCCGCAGATGATGCGCCTGCTGAGCGAGACGCTGACGCCGCACCACGATGCCGGCATCGTGCGTCACCGCAAGAAGAACGGCGAGCTGTGCCATGTGCACGTGAGCCTGCACCGCATGCGCATCCGGCACCGCGACAGCGTGCTGGTGATCGCCGACGACGTGACCGACGAGGTCCGCACGCGCGACGCGCTCAAGCGCCAGGAACTGCAGTTCCGCCAGCTGCACGACAGCCTGCAGGAAGCGCTGTGGATCGGCAAGGACGACGTGCGCGAGATGCTCTATGCGAGCCCGGCGTTCCTGACGATCTGCGGCCACTCCGCGCGCTCGCTGCTGCAGGACCGCACGCTGTGGCTGTCGCTGGTGCACCCGGAGGACCGGCCGATCGCCGAGGAATCGCTGCTCAACCTGGTGGCGTTCGGCAGCGCGCAGTGCGAGTACCGCATCTGCCGTCCGGACGGCAGCGTGCGCTGGGTGGCCGACCGCAAGCGCCGCATCGTCGACGCGAGCGACGGCTCGCGGCTGGTGGGCGGGATCATCGAGGACATCACCGACGTCCGGGCGGCCGCGCAGGCCCTGCGCGACGCCAACGAGCAGCTGGAGGAACGCGTGCAGGCCCGCACCGCCGCGCTGCAGTTCGCCAACGACGAGCTCGACGCCTTCGCCCGCACGGCCGCCCACGACCTGAAGACACCGCTGAACGCCATCATCGGCTTCATCGGCCTGCTGCGGGCACGCTATGCGCCGGCGCTGGGCCCCGAGGGGGACCGGATGAGCGCGCTGGTGGAAAGCTCGGCGCGCGGCATGAACCACCTGATCAACGACCTGCTGGCGCTGTCGCAGGTGGCGACGCACCAGTTGCAGCCGGTGTCCGTGGACCTGAGCGCCATCGCCCGCGACGTGGTGGCCGAGCTGCGGCAGTCCGAGCCCGGCCGCCAGGCCGAGGTGAGGATCGAGGACGGGCTGCACGCGCAGGCCGACCCCGGACTGGCCCGCTCGCTGCTCATGAACCTGATCGGCAACGCTGGAAGTACTCGGGCAAGCGCGCGTGCGCCGAGATCGAGGTGGGCCGTGTCGAGTCTCCGGACGGCACGGAGTTCTTCGTGCGCGACAACGGCGCCGGCTTCGACACGCGGCAGGCGGACAAGCTCTTCAAGCCCTTCCAGCGGCTGCACGAAGCGTCGGAGTTCAGCGGCACCGGCGTCGGGCTGGCCACCTGCCAGCGCATCGTGCGCCGCCATGGCGGGCACATCCGCCTGAGCTCGCAGCCCGACGTGGGCACCACGGTGTTCTTCTCGCTCTCCGGCCGCGCCAGGACGCGCCCTGCCGACGAGCCGCCGCGCGACTCGGGCTTCGCGCGGCTCGCCTGACCTGACCGGCAGCGGACGCGCCGGCGAGGGCTCAGGCGGTCGGCGTACCGCGCTGCTCCGCCACGTGTTCGCGCTGCAGGGCGATCCGCAGCCGGCAGCGTGGCATGCCGACGACCAGCGGCTTCCCGCTGGCCGGCACGCGCCGGACGTCACCCGGCGAAAGGATCGTGTCGGCCAGGCACCCTTCCCGCGTCAGCCACGCCGTTCCGCTCAGGCATGCGACCCACACGTCCGTCGGCGAGGTGATGCGGTAGGGCTCGGCGAACGCGACGTCCACCTCCAGGGCGTCGGGTCGCGACACGGCGCCCGGTCGGCGCCAGAGGCGCAGCGCTGCACCCACGGTACGCTCCAGGCGTTCGTTCCACGCGATCAGGACGTGGCGAGAGCTCGGCTTCATGATGCGGGCGGGGGGTCCGTCAATACGGATCGCCGTTCTTGTGCAGGAACTGCCACCGGCCGCCCTCGCCCAGCTGCGCCACGAGGTCGTCGTCCGGGTAGATCGCGCTGTCGCCAGCGGTCCTGTCGCCCACCACCAGGAAGAGGCAATCGTGGTCGGTGCGATTGACCAGCCGGTGCGCGTCGCCGCTGCCCGCGCGGAATCCGGCGCACATGCCGGGCTGCAGCGGCGTCTCGCCCGCGTCGGTGACCAGCGTCGGCGAGCCCGCCACGACGTAGACGAACTCGTCCTGCCGGCGGTGCGCGTGCCGCAGCGCCGACACCGCGCCGGGCGCCAGCAGCGTCAGGTTGACGCCGAAGTTCGACAGGCCGAAGGCATCACCGAGCGGACGGATGACGCGCCCCGCCATGCGGGACGCGAAGGGCTCGGGATAGTTGGACGGCTTCGTCCGCACGGCGGCCTGGAGCGCGTGGATCGCCACCGGCTTCTGGTCCTCATTCATCGGTTCCTCCGACTCTGGATGTCATGGGTTCGCCGCCACGGTCCGGGACTCGACGAGGCGGCGGGTCAGGAACGCCAGGATCTCGTCGCGCGCCGCCAGCGTGGGCTGCCCGGCTTCGTCGATCAGGTGCGCGGTGACCACGCTGTGAGGGGTGGGCACGTGCTGCGCGAAGAACGACGGAACCTCCGTGTTCGCGGCCGCGTCCGGAAGCACCCGCGCCACGAACCGTTCGCCCAGCGCCTCGGCGTAGGCCGCAAAGCGCTCGGCCCTGCAGAACCGGTCGCCCTGGAAGCGGAAGGCGAGGACCGAGAGGTCTTCGCTGTCGAGCCGTTGGCGGACGGCCGCGATCTCGTCGGGCGAGATCTCGATGCCGCCCGGATCGTCCAGCGGCAGCGACGGCTGCGACAGCACCGGCGCCAGCATCGCGGGCTCCAGCATCATCGACAGCGCGAAGTTGCCGGTCCAGCACATGCCGATGGCGCCGACACCGGGCCCGCCGCACTCCTGGTGCGCCAGCCGCGCCAGCGACCGGAGCCAGTGGGTGACCGGACTCGACCGGTTGCCACCGTCCCGGCCGGCGAAGGCCCGGAACTCCGCGCTCACGCACGCCCGGCGGAACACGGCGGCCCCTTCGTCGGCATGGGCGACCGCACCATCGCGGCCGAACAGCGACGGCATGTAGACGGTCAGGCCCGCGTCGCGCACCCAGCGGCCGAAGCGCGCGACGTGGGGCTGATGCCCGGCATCTCGCTCAGCACGATCACCGCCGGCCCCGTGCCAGCCACGTGCACCACCTTGGCCATGCCGTCGAGCGTGATCTCGCGATGCGCGAAGTCCTCGAGCGCATCGTCGTCCTCCAGGCTGCGCTGGGTCATCGTGGGTTCTCCCTTTCCGCGCGTTCAGAGCGTGCCCTGCTCCAGGCCGTGCAGGTAGTTGAATTCGGGGGCCTCGACGCCGGCACGTCGCCGGATCTCCTCCAGCCCCGGCGATTCGAAGAAGGCGCGGGCCTCCGCGAGCGATGTCCATCGCGAAAAGTGAACCACCCGGTTGGCATCGTGCTCGTCACGCAGGAGCTGGTAGCTCAGTTCACCGGCGCGCCGGCGCAGCGCGGCGGCCTCGTCGAAGACCTGCTTCCAGGCCGCGTAGTCGCGCACGGAGTGGATGATCAGCACGTGGTCCATCGGGTCTCCTGGATGTGGATCGTAGGAACGGGGGCCGGCCGCTGCGCGATGCCCGGCGCCGAAGTCATGACGCCCCCCCGGGCGTAGGGTGCGAAGCATCGGCCGAGCTCGGCCCCGCTCACGGCAGCCCGTGCATAGGACGCGCTGCCGTGCTCTCGCAACTCGCTCGCCGCGCGCAGGAACTCGCCGAACGCGGCGCGTGTCAGTAAGGCGCCGACGCTGATGCGCCGCACCCCGAGCTGCGCCAGCTCCGGCGCCCCCAGCTCCAGGCACGGGTCGCCGAGCATCACGTTGACGGGCCGATCGACGGAGCGCACGACGGTCGCGATGTCCTGCGGGCGGATCAGGCCCGGCGCGAACAGCACATCGGCGCCGGCCTCCTGGTAGGCCTGCAACCGCGCGATGGTGTCCGCCAGATCCGGCTGGCCGACGCGGTAGTTCTCGGCCCGCGCCGTCAGCACGAACGGGAACGGCAGCGACCGCGCCGCTTCCACTGCGGCGCGGATGCGCTCGGCGGCGAACTCGCGCGCGTAGAGCCGGTCACCAGGGCCGCTGCGTGCATCCTCGATGGAGCCGCCCACGACGCCGGCGTCGGCCGCGAGCCGGAGGGTCCGGGCCACGACTTCGGGTGCGTCGCCGAAGCCGTTCTCGAGATCGGCGGTGACCGGGAGGTGGGTGGCCGCGGCGATCTCGGCCAGGTGCGCCATGAGCGCTTCGCGCGGGACGCAGTTGTCGGGCACGCCGCGAGAGAAGGCGTAGCCGGCGCTGGTGGTCGCCAGGGCCTCGAAACCCAGCCCCGCGAGCAGCCGCGCGCTGCCCACGTCCCACGGGTTCGGCACGATGAAGCCGTCGGCGCGGGCATGCAGCGCCCGGAACGCCAGCGCCTTAGCGTGCCGGGAGGGCCACGAAGCGGGCGGGTCGGTTGTCACCACGGTCTCCGGTTGAAGCAGGGGCCGGCACGCATGCCGGTTCGAGGTTCGGATTACAGGACCGCGCCGCCTGTGCTTCAATCGATCATTCCGTCGCATCGCATACGCTCCAGGAATGTCACTCCCTCTCGTACGACTGCCGTCGCTCGACCTGATCCGGGGTTTCGTCGCGGTGGGACGCCGCATGAGCATCACGCTCGCGTCGCAGGACCTGTGCCTCACGCAATCCGCCGTCAGCCGGCAGATCGGCGCGCTGGAAGAGCAGCTCGGCGTGAAGCTGCTGGTCCGCGGCTACCGCTCCATCGCGTTCACGGCCGAAGGCGAACGGCTGTTCCGCAGCGCCGACGGCGCGGTGCAGCAGATGCAGGACGTGATGGGCGAGATCCACACCACCGGCGTGCTGCGACCGGTGATGCTGAGCGCGAGCATCGGCGTGACGGGCCTGTGGCTGCTGCCGCGGCTGAGCCGGTTCCAGAAGCTGCATCCGGGCGTGGACCTGCGCGTGTCCGCGAACAACCGCGTGGCCGACCTGCGCAGCGACGGCATCGACCTGGCCATCCGCTACACCACGCCGGCCTTGGCGCCGGCCGGGGCGACCCGCCTGTTCGGCGAATCCGTCGCGCCGGTGGCCCACCCTTCACTGGGCCTCAAGTCCCTGCGGTCGGCGCAGGCGCTCGCGAAGGTCTCGCTGCTGGAGTTCGACGACCCGACGCACCCCTGGCTGCGATGGGGCGACTGGCTCGGTGCCGCAGGCTGGTCCGACGTGCGGCACCAGGGCATGCTGCACTTCAACCAGTACGACCAGGTGATCCAGGCCGCGCTGGACGCGCAGGGCGTGGCGCTGGGGCGCATCGAGCTGATCCAGCCGCTGCTCGACGCCGGCCGGCTGGTGCGGCTGGCCCCACCGAACCACCGTGCGGACATGGAGCACGCCTACTGGCTCATCCTCGCCAACGATCGTCCCCGCGCCGACATCCGTCGCGTGGCGGAGTGGATAGAAAGCGAGGCGCGAATGTCGGCCGAGCCCGCTCTCGCGGCCCCGCAGACGGCACCGAAGCCGCGCGCCCGGCGTTCCTGAGTCGTCCCTACGCCAGCGCCTGGACGCAGTGGTCCAGGGCATCGTCCAGGCGATCGTTGCCCCAGAACATGTCGTCGCCCACGAAGAACATCGGCGCGCCGAAGATCCCTCGCCGCGCCGCCGTCTCCGTCTGCTGCCTCAGCCGCAGCTTGTTGGCCTCGGACTGCGCCTCGTCGATGATCTGCCGCGCCGGCAGGCCGAGCGCCGTGAGCACCTCCGTCACCACCTTGTTCGTATCGATCTCCCGGTCCTCGCCGAAGTTGATCGACATCACGCGCCGGCAGTAGGCGCCGATCCAATCCTGCTCGGCCCCCACGAGCGCCACGCGTGAGGGCAGCAGCGACGAGCGGGGAAAGCCCGAGGGCCGGGTCCATGCCAGGTCGTACTTGCGGCACTGGCGCACCATGTCCTGCCAGACGTAGTCGCCCTTGGCCTTCTGCAGCACGAAGGGCGATGTCTGCCAGCCAAAGCTCCGGAAGATCGGCCCCAGCAGGAAGGGCTTCCAGCGGACTTGCACGCCGCGCCGGGCAGCGCAGTCCTCGATGCGCATCACGCTGAGGTAGCTGTAGTTGCTGGCGAACTCGAACCAGAACTCGATCGGCGCGGCGCTCATTGCGCGTCTCCGTAGACCACGAGGCAGCGCAGCTCGATGCTCTCGCGCAGCGGCGCGCCGGCGGGGATGTCGGGCAGGTCGAAGGCGGTGTGCGGTGTGAACCGGGCCACGCCGCTGACCCGGGAGTCGTACTGCTTGAACACCAGCGCCTCATGGCGGTCCATCTGCGAGAAGTAGGACCATCGATGCAGCGGCGAGTGCAGCGCGACGTAGATCTCGCCGGTGCGGCGCGGGTAGCGCACATCGCTGACCACGAGGTCCGAGACCGTCAGCGTGCGCGCGTCGCACACCGCGAGCGGCGTGTCCAGCACCGGACCCTTGATCGACCGCCACACGTTGACGATGGCGAACCGCCTGACGCGGGCCACCGCCTCGGGATCGTCCAGCACGAGCGCCAGCCGCTTGCGGCCGGAGGCTTCCGTGTAGTCGTTGTGGATGCGGCCATTGGCCGCGGCCACGTCGTTGGCGCGTTGCCGGCCGAACGTGAGTGCCGCGCGATCGGGTTCGCGCCGGCGCACCAGGTGGTCGAAGACGTAGGCGCGCGTCGCGCCGGTCGCGGCCAGCGCCAGTTCTGCGGCCTCGGGGTAGTAGCGGGCCCGG
Source organism: Methylibium sp. T29 (assembly GCF_000576205.1). NCBI lineage: Bacteria > Pseudomonadati > Pseudomonadota > Betaproteobacteria > Burkholderiales > Sphaerotilaceae > Methylibium > Methylibium sp. T29. The sequence continues at coordinate 7,386 of NZ_AZND01000144.1, forward strand.
ACCGCTTCGGTGTCGAGGAAGTCCGTGACGGACGTGGGCGCGTCCCACAACGCGTAGCCCTCGCTATCGATGCACGGCGGCTTGTCGGCGAGGCGCGCGTCCCGGATCTCCATCTGCCGCGGCTCGTACTCGCAGTTCTCCCACGGTGTGCCCGGCGGCGGCTCGCAGGCATAGCTGTACGGACGCTCCGCGGTGGGCTGGAGGTAGTTCAGTCGCGCCAGGACGTGCCTGCCTCGGCGGGGCGACGGGCCGGGGGGAGTGCGCAGGGGCTCGAGCAGAGGGGTCAGCGTGTTCATGGGGGCTCCGGAGGTTCGTTCATCGAACGAGCAGAGCCCGGAACCGATCGCCTGGGTCGGTTCGCCGCGGGCGCTGCTGCGAGACCCATTGAACCCATCGCCGACGTCCGCCTCAAGCGACATCTGGGGCGCTTCGCATGCGCCGTACGCATGTTGCGAGGTGCGGATCATCGTCCCGTCCGGAGCTGGATCCACGAGGCTCGAGCGAGCGGCTAGAGTTGCGGCCAATCGCTCGCGCCCTCCGCGTCCCTCCCCCGCTCCGCACGCATCCCATGGCCTGGCTCGGCAGCCTCGACCTGCACTACCGCCCCGATCCCGACGCCCCCGCGGCGGCGCTTCCCCGCACCATCGGCCGCGGCGTGCACAGCGGGCCGCTGCGGGTGCTGCAGAGTCTGTACCCCGAAGGCCCGGGCATCTGCCACCACGTGCTGGTGCATCCGCCGGGCGGCATCGTGGGCGGCGACGAGCTGGCGCTGACGGCGCAGGTCGACACCGGCGCGCACGCGCTGCTCACCACGCCGGGCGCCACGCGCTTCTACCGCAGCGGCGGCGACGCCGCGCTGCAGACGCTGACCGCCCGGGTGGCCGACGGCGCACGGCTGGAGTGGCTGCCGCTCGAGACCCTGGTGCACGACGGCGCGCGCGCACGCAACGCGCTGCGCTTCGAGCTGGCGCCCGGCGCCGAGATGCTGGGCTGGGACCTGCTGGCGCTGGGCCTGCCCGCGGCGGGCGAGCGCTACGCGAGCGGCTGCTTCGAGCAGAGCATCGAGGTGCGCAGCGCCGCCCACCCGCTGCCCTGGCTGGAGCGCGGCGTGCTCGACTTCGACGACCCGCGCCATGCGCCCGTCACGCAGCGGCTGCTCGCCAGCCCGCTGGGCTGGGCCGGCCACACGGTGCTGGCGACGCTGTGGTTCGCCAGCGGCACCGCCCTC
>NZ_AZND01000145.1:0-8464 GCF_000576205.1 Methylibium sp. T29
AAGCCTCGGCGCTGCCGGCCGGCAGCACCAGCGGGACCGGCACGCTGTCCTCGAAACTCGGCTCGGGGCGGGCCTCGGCACGGCCGCCCTGGGTGTCGGTCGAGGGGGCCGGCTCCGGCATCTCGGGCCGCTCCGGCACCTCGACCCCCAGCACCACGTCGTGGAAGACCGCCTCGTCCAGGTCGGTCCGGTCGACCGCAGGCGGCTCGGCGGCTCGCGCCACCTCGGCCTCACCCGACGCGGTGCCCGGTTCGCTCACAGGCGCGACGGCGACCTCGGTCTCCGCCACCGGCTCCTGCAGGTCGACCAGCCCGGCGGCCACCAGTTCGTCGAAAAATGTCGGGGCCACCCCGGCCTTCAACGCCAGCGCGAGCACCTCGTCCTGCAGGCGCTTGCCGTCGACCAGCAGCAGCACGGTGCGGTGGCGCTGGCTGAACGTGCGCGTGCGCTGGCGCAGTTCTTCGTGACCCAGAGCGGTCTTGACGGGGGGCGGTGGCGTCGAACTCATCGAGAACCAGGTTGGTTGCGAATTGTGGCCCGGTTCTTCCGGAGTTCGCGCTCCACGGGCGTGCGAAGCGCCGCAGGCGCCGGGTTTGTAGGCGCCGTCCGACAAGACGTCGCTGCGCCGGCCGATGGCAGGCGCCCGGCCGCACCGCCACCATGCGTCCGCTGGAGGGAGTCGGCAGCCGCCGCGGCCAGCCTGGAGCCTCGCCTTGAACACACGCACAAACGGTTCCTCACGCGATCGCAGCGCCGCCTCAAACCGCCCCTCCGGCATGCCGGCCTGGCTGCACCGTCTCACCGCCGCCGCCAGCGCGCTCGCCATCGGCCTGCTGTCGGCATTCGTGATCGGGGTGGGCGGCGCGAGCCCCACCGAGGCGTCCACCGCGGCGCCCCCGGCGCTGCGCGCACCGGACGACGAGCTCAAGCGTTGCGGCCAGCACTCGGACAAGGCGGAGCGGCACTGGTGTCTGGCGCGGTCGACCGCGGAAGCCCCTCGGACCGCGCACGCCGGTCTGTAGGCCCCGTCCTACAGAGACCTGCTCTGTCGGCCGATTGCCGCGATGGCGCCGCAGGCCGACGATGCAATCAGGGTCCGGCATTCCGGGCGATGACGGAGCGTCGGATGGCGAACGATGACGAATGGGTGGCCGACGTGCGGCGCTGGTGTCGGCGGGGTCGGATCGACGGCCCGGACGTGGGCGCGCTGTCTCACGGCGAAGAGTGCGACGGTGCGATGCTCGGCTGCGAGGCCGCGTTGCCGCCGCTGCAGGCGCGGCACTGGCCCGACGCGGCTTTCGACTCCCAAGGCGACGCTTCCGTTTGACGAGGCAAGGCGCGCGCACCGCGCGCTGGTCGCGTTGTGTCTGCAACGCGCCAATGCGGCGAGCATCGCCGCACACACGCACCGCACGCTGAACGCGGCCGCGTCACGCCGACGCGCACACCGCAATGCCCGTTCCCGGCCGATTTATTTGCATTCAGCCTCGGGCAACCCCTAGTGTCTGCGCCATTCTGAGTCAGGCGGGTCCGCCCGAACCGGGTCGGTCAGGGTCTGTCCTAGGTACTCGGTGCCTCACGTCAGGACTACAAAAGAGTCGGGGAGCGCTACGGAGCAAACCCAAAGCTGTACCCACTCATTCCAACTACGGAGACGACGATGAAAGTTTCTAAGCATTCGGGTTGGCGCCTGATGCGCCCCCTCGGATTGGCGCTGCTCGCGATCCCGGCAGTCGTGCAAGCGAATGCGGACGTCGAGAAGAACATTGCCAATTCCAAGAACTGGGCGATGCAGGCTGGTGACATGTTCAACCAGCGCTACAGCAAGCTCGACCAGATCAACAAGGGCAACGTCGGCAAGATGCAGGTCGCGTGGACCTTCTCCACCGGCGTGCTGCGCGGCCACGAGGCTCGCCGCTGGTCATCGACGGCACGATGTACCTGCACTCGCCGTTCCCCAACAAGGTCTTCGCGATCGACCTGAACACCCAGAAGATCCTCTGGAAGTACGAGCCGAAGCAGGATCCGGCGGTCATCCCGCAGATGTGCTGCGACACGGTGAACCGTGGCCTGGCGTACGCCGAAGGCAAGGTCATCCTGCAGCAGGCCGACTCCAACCTCGTGGCCCTGGACGCCAAGTCGGGCAAGGTGGTGTGGAGCGTGAAGAACGGCGATCCGAAGCTCGGCGCCGTGAACACCAACGCCCCGCACGTCTTCAAGGACAAGGTCATCACCGGCATCTCCGGTGGTGAGTGGGGTGTGCGCGGCTTCATCGCCGCCTACAACCTGAAGGACGGCAAGCCGGCGTGGAAGGGCTACAGCGTGGGCCCCGACGCCGAGATGCTGATCGACCCGGCCAAGACCACCACCTGGATCGACGGCAAGGTCGCTCCGGTGGGCGCCGACTCGTCGCTGAAGACCTGGAAGGGCGATCAGTGGAAGATCGGTGGCGGCACCACCTGGGCTGGTACAGCTACGACAAGGCGCTGAACGCCATGTACTACGGCACCGGCAACCCGTCGACCTGGAACCCGAGCCAGCGCCCGGGCGACAACAAGTGGTCGATGTCGATCTGGTCGCGTGACGTCGACACGGGCAAGGTCAACTGGGTCTACCAGATGACGCCGTTCGACGAGTGGGACTTCGACGGCATCAACGAGATGATCCTCGCGGACATCAACGTGAAGGGCAAGCCGACCAAGGCGCTGGTGCACTTCGACCGCAACGGCTTCGCGTACACGATGGACCGCACCAACGGTGCGCTGCTCGTGGCCGAGAAGTACGACCCGAAGGTGAACTGGGCGACCCACGTCGACATGAAGACCGGCCGTCCCCAGGTCGTGAAGCAGTACTCGACGGCGCAGAACGGCCCCGATGTCAACACCAAGGGCATCTGCCCGGCGGCGCTGGGCTCGAAGGACCAGCAGCCGGCCTCGTTCGACCCGAACACCAAGCTCTTCTACGTGCCGACCAACCACGTCTGCATGGACTACGAGCCGTTCAAGGTCGAGTACACCGCGGGCCAGCCGTACGTGGGCGCGACGCTGTCGATGTTCCCGGCTCCGGGCAGCCATGGTGGCATGGGCAACTACATCACCTGGGATGCCGGTACCGGCAAGATCGTGCAGAGCAAGGCCGAGAAGTTCTCGGTGTGGAGCGGTTCGCTCAACACCGCGGGCGGCCTGAGCTGCTACGGCACGCTGGAGGGCTACTTCAAGTGCGTCGATGCCAAGGACATCAGCAAGGAACTGTTCAAGTTCAAGACTCCGTCCGGCATCATCGGCAACGTGTTCACCTACGAGCACAAGGGCAAGCAGTACATGGGCGTGTTCTCGGGCATCGGCGGCTGGGCCGGCATCGGCATGGCAGCGGGCCTCGAGAAGGACCAGGACGGCCTGGGTGCTGTGGGCGGCTACAAGGAGCTGAACCAGTACACGGAACTCGGCGGCTCGCTGACGGTCTTTGCACTGCCGAACTGATCTGCAAGCGTTAACTTCGTGACGGGGCACGAGCCCCTCGCGAATGGTGTGTTGCGGGGATGGTGAACGGTCAACGCTCGCCATCCCCTTGTCGTTCAATGAGAGTCTTTTACTTTCCTGAGTTGATCATGATGTTCCGACTGAATAGCCTGCTTGTCTCCCTCGCCGCCGTTGCCCTGGGCAGCGTGGCCCCGCTGGCGTCCGCGCAGGACAAGCCGCTCTACAAGGTTGTCGATGGCTACAAGGTCGATGCCAACACGATGAAGGGTTTCCGCACCTGGCGTGCGGCGGCCTGCGACCGCTGCCATGGCGCCAACCAGGAGGGCATGGTCGGCCCGTCGCTGATCAACAGCCTGAAGACGCTGAGCAAGGAAGATTTCGTCAAGACGGTCCGTGACGGCCGCCTCGACAAGGGCATGCAGAGCTTCGGCAGCAGCCCGCAGGTGATGGACAACATGGACCATCTGTATGCCTATCTGAAGGGTCGCTCCGACGGCGCGATCACCCGCTCCAAGGTCGAAGAGATCCAATGACGCGCGCTGCACGACGCGAAGCTGCCGCCGCCGGCGTGCTGGCCCTGGCCGCGCTGACCGGCGCGGCCTTGCCGGCCGCCGCACAGGAGCCGCCGCCGCGCAAGGCCTTCCGCGTCTGCCAGGACCCGAACAATCTGCCTTTCTCCAGCCTCGACGGACAAGGCTACGAGAACAAGATCGCCGAGCTGTTCGCCAAGGAACTCGGACTGCCGGTCGAGTACTACTCGTTCCCGCAGAGGCTGGCCTTCGTGCGCAACACGCTGCGCTACAAGTTGCCGGGCGAGGATTTCCGCTGCGACATCATCATGGGCGTGCCGGCCGGCTACGACCAGGTGTCGGCCACCAAGCCCTACTACCGGTCGACCTACGCGCTGGTCTACGCGTCGGGCAAGGGCCTGGACGGCGTGAAGTCGATCGACGACTTTCTCGCACTCGATCGCGCGCAACTCCAGAAGCTGCGCATCGGCCTCTACGACCGCTCGCCGGCATCGGAGTGGCTGAACAAGCACCAGCTCGTCGAGCAGGGCGTGCCCTACCAGATCATGAACGCGGACCCGAAGCAGTACCCGGGCGAGATCATCGAGAAGGACCTCGCGAGCGGCAAGATCGACGCCGCTATCGTGTGGGGGCCGATCGGCGGCTACTTCGCGAAGAAGGTGCAGCAGCCGCAGCTGGTGGTCGTGCCGATGCGCTCGGAGCCGGGCGTCAAGTTCGATTTCCCGATGGCGATGGGCGTGCGCTATGGCGAACGCGAGTGGAAGCAGCAGATCGAGACGCTGATCGAGAAGCTGCGGCCCGAGATCACGGCCATCCTGCGCGACTTCAACGTGCCGTTGCTGGACAACGAACCGGCGGCGACCACGCGGCAGTGAGCCGCCGGTCCCGCCGCCGAGTGCAGTTGCAGGCTCCATGCGTCGGCTTTCCCTCCTCTTCACAGCAGCCTGGCTGCTGGGTCTGCCGCCCGGCGCGCGGGCCGACATCGACCGCGCCGCGCTGATCCGGCTGGCGCCGAGCGTGCTGAAGATCGAGGCGGTCAGCGCCGCGGGCGGCCTGCAGCTCGGTTCCGGCGTGATCGTCGGCCCCGGCAGGGTGGTGACCAACTGCCATGTGACGCGCCACGCGGTGCGCGTGAACGTGGTGAAGGGCGGTGTGCGCTGGACGGCCAACCTGCAGGCCGCCGACATGCTCCGCGACGTGTGTCTGCTGCAGGTCCCGAGGCTGGAGGGCGATGCCGTCCCGATCGCGCGCGCGGCCTCGCTACACCCCGGGCAGCAGGTGCTGGCGATGGGCTACACCGGCGGGGTGGGCATCCAGCTCAGCGAAGGCGACGTGGTGGCCCTGCACCACTGGTCCGGCAGCCAGATCGTGCAGAGCAGCAACTGGTTCAGCTCGGGAGCCAGCGGTGGCGGGCTGTTCAATGCCGACGGCAAGCTGGTCGGCATCCTGACCTTCCGGTTGCGCGGCGGCGCTCGCCACTACTTCGCCGCACCCGCCGACTGGGTGCTCGCGCAGCTCAACGACGAACTGCCCTACAACGCGGTCGCCCCGCTGGCCGGCAAGAGCTTCTGGGAGCAGCCGGACACCGAGCAACCCTACTTCCTGCAGGCCGCCGCGCTGGAGCAGGGCCAGCAATGGGCGGCACTCGCCCAGCTGGCCGACCGCTGGCAACAGGAGGCCGGCGACGATCCGGAAGCACCCTACCTGCTGGGCGTCGCCTTCGAGGGCCTGCACCAGCCAGAGCCCTCCATCCGCGCCTTCCAGCGCAGCGTGGAGATCGATCCGACCTACAACCGCAGCTGGGCCCGACTCGCCCAGGTCTACAAGCGGCAGGGCCAGCTGCGCGAATCACGCAATGCCGTCGCGCGCCTTGCGGCGCTCGACCCGAAACAGGCCCGCGAACTCGCGGCCGAACTGGAGAAACCATGATCCTGGCGCAAGCCCCATCGAGCGCAGCGCGATCACCACACTGCTGCTGTCCGCGGTCGTCTGCACGACGACACTTCCCGCTCTGGCTGCCGATCCGAGCGAATTCTCGCGAGCGGAGAAGCTGGTGTTCGTCGATCACCAACTGGCGAACGTCAAGGCCCCCGCCTCGCTGCGCTACACCTTCGTGAAGTCGGGCTCGCTGGAGCCGGGCTTCGAGGACGAGGTGCGCATCGACGTGAAGCGCAAGGGCAAGGTGTGCTGCACGGTCGATGGCAACTTCCTCAGCGGCGAGCGCAAGATGAAGTTGCCGGAGATCGAAGAGGCTCAGGCCAATCCGGTCATCCTCTACTTTCTCGAGCGCGACATCCGCGAGATGGAGCGCCTGACCAAGGGCAAGTCGGGCTACTTCCGCAAGCGCATCCGCATGACGATGGTCGACGAGGCGAAGGTGCGCGACACCAAGATCAGCTACGAAGGCCGAGAGGTCGATGCGCAAGAGGTGAGTCTCAACCCCTACGAGACCGATCCGCTACGCGCCCGCTTCGAAAAATATGCGCAGAAGCGCTACACGTTCGTGCTCGCCAGCGGTGTACCCGGCGGCGTGTACCAGGTGCGGACAGCGCTTCCCGGCGCGCTGCCGGGCGACGCTCCGGTGCTCGAAGAAGTCATGACCCTTGCCGGCCCGGCGGCCGGCGACAAACAACCCAGCAAGAAGTGATGCCCATGAAACGCCTGACCTCCTTGCGTCGTCCGACGCACCTCCTCCCGCTCGCTGCCGTCGGAGCCGTGCTGGCGATCGGTGCGGGCACCGCTGCCGCGCACGATTACCCCACGGCCGACCGGGTCGCTTACGTGCAGGAGTGCATGAAGCTGCACCCCGGGCATCACTACGAGATGCTCAACAAGTGCTCCTGCGTGCTGGACAAACTGGCGAGCCAGATCTCCTTCGACGACTTCACCACCATGAGCACTGCCACCAACGCCAACAGCATGGGTGGCGAGCGCGGCAACAGCATCCGCGACGTGGAGGTGATGCAGGTCGAAATCAAGCGCTTCCGCGAACTGCAGGCGGCCGCGCGCAAGAGCTGCTTCTTCGACGTCGGCATCAAGGAGTAGCCGGCCTGTCCCGCGTCGCCGCCCGGTGTCCGGTGCATGCGCATGCGTCGCCGTGGCTGCGCCGCGCGCTGATCGGCGCCGTCGCATGCCTGATGGCGGCCGGCATCGGCCATGCTGCGCCGGCCGCTGAGGCCAGGCCCTCGACGGTCGAGCAGCTCGCCCCGGGCGTCTACCTGCATCGCGGCGCCTGGAGGACTGGGGCCCCACCAACCAGGGCGATGTCTCGAACAGCGGCTTCGTGGTCGGCAGCCGTTGCGTGGCCGTGGTCGACACCGGCGGCAGCGCGCCGGTCGGCCGGCGCCTGCTGGCGGCGGTGCGTGACGTGACGCCGCTGCCGGTGTGCTACGTGATCAACACGCACGCCCACCCGGACCACGTGCTCGGCAACAGCGTGTTCGCCGAGGCCGGGCGAACGGCCGGCCAGCCGGCGCCGGAGTTCGTCGGCCACCATCGCCTGCCCTCCGCGCTGGCGGTGCGCGGCCCGTTCTACCTGAACGCGCTGAAGCGTGACTTCGGTCCCGACTTCGCCGACGGCGCCCGCATCGTGCCCCCGACCCGGCGGGTCGACGACACGCTCGAACTCGACCTGGGCGGGCGTCGCCTCAGCCTGCGCGCCTGGCCGACCGCCCACACCGATGCCGACCTCAGCGTGCTGGACGAGACCAGCGGCACGCTCTTTCTCGGCGACCTGCTGTTCGTCGACCACACGCCGGTGGTCGACGGACGGCTCAAGGGATGGCTGGCCGCGCTGTCGCAATTGCGCGGCTGGCAGGGCATCACGACCGTCGTGCCGGGACACGGCGCGCCGAGCCGGGCCTGGCCGGCGGCGCTCGATGCCGAGCAGGCCTACCTGACCCGGCTGCAGTCCGATGTGCGCGCGGCGCTCAAGGCCGGGCTGACGCTGCCGCAGGCGGTGGCGCGCATCGCCCCCGATCGACCCGACTGGCGACTGCTGGACGTTTTTCACGCCCGCAACGTGACTGCGGCCTACGCCGAACTGGAGTGGGAAGACTGAAGCTTGCGACCGCGGGAGTCCTCAGGGCGGCGAGCCCTCGCGGACCAGCAAGGGCCGCAGGCCCCACAGGCCGAGCAGCGGCCCGAGACCGAGCCACGGCAGCAACAGCGACAGATCGTGGTGCTGTGCCAGCGCCACGAAGCCCTGGATGCTCAGGATGGAGATCGAGAAGCCGATGCAGTTGACCAGCGTCAGCACGCTGCCGACCGCCTCGCGCGGGGCATGCGTGGCCGTCAGCGCCGAGAATTGCGGCGAGTCGCCGGCCACGCTGATGCCCCACACCAGCAGCCACGCCGCGAACACCGCGGCGGGCGCTGCCATCGCGAGCGGCGTGAGCACGCAGCACAGGCCGCTCAGCGCCAGCTGCCCCGCCGCCACGCGCGCACTGCCGTGGC
>NZ_AZND01000146.1:0-8438 GCF_000576205.1 Methylibium sp. T29
CGCGCCACGCGCGCCAGCGCCGCCAGCGTGTGCGCGACGACGCTGCGGCCGGCGATCTCGCGGTACTGCTTGGGTCCCCCCACGCCGGCCCGCTCGCCGACGCCCGCACAGGGCACGAGCGCATAGCACCGGGGTGGCTCGAGAGCGGGATTCGGGGTCATCGGATGCCGATTCTAGAATTCACCCCGTGGATCGCCCCGCCTGCTCCCGCGGCGGGGCGATCTGCTTTCGACTTTCTTCACCGCATGGACCTCCCCGCCCTCGCCCCCGGCAAGCGCTACACCCTGCCCCGCCCGTTCGGCTCGGCCGATGCACTGCTGCTCGCGCGCTTCGCCGAGCAGCGCGCCGCGCAGGGGCAGATCACCGCCGTCATCAGTGCCGAACCGGCCGACACGCAGCGGCTGCAGGACGAACTGGCCTTCTTCGCGCCAGGCTTGCGCGTCGCCGTGTTCCCCGACTGGGAGACGCTGCCTTACGACAGCTTCTCGCCGCACCAGGACCTGATCTCCGAGCGGCTGGCCACGCTGTGGCGCATCCTGCATGCGCGGAGCGAGGGCGCGATCGACGTGGTGCTGATGCCGGCGACCACGGCATTGCTGCGGCTCGCGCCGCCGTCCTTCCTGGCGGCCTACACCTTCCACTTCGTGCAGAAGCAGAAGCTCGACGAGGCGGCGCTGAAGGCCCAGCTCACGCTGGCCGGCTACCAGCACGTGAGCCAGGTGGTGTCGCCCGGCGAGTACGCGGTGCGCGGCGGGCTGATCGACCTGTTCCCGATGGGCTCCCCGGTGCCCTATCGCGTGGACCTGTTCGACAACGAGGTCGACTCGATCCGCACCTTCGACCCCGACAGCCAGCGCAGCCTCTACCCGGTGCCCGAGGTGCGGCTGCTGCCGGGCCGCGAGTTCCCGATGGACGAGACGGCCCGCACCGGTTTCCGCGCCCGCTGGCGCGAGAAGATGGAAGGCGACCCGAGCCGCTCGCGCCTCTACAAGGACATGGGCACCGGCCTGGCCGGTCCCGGCATCGAGTTCTACCTGCCGCTGTTCTTCGACGAGACGGCGACGGTGTTCGACTACCTCGGCGCCGCGGCCGAACTGGTGCTGCACGGCGAGGTCGATGCAGCGCTGAACAAGTTCTGGGGCGAGACGCGCGAGCGCCACCGCTTCCTGCAGCACGACCCCGAGCGGCCGATCCTGCCGCCGCAGGAGATCTACCTGCCGCCCGACGCCTTCTTCGCGCGCTGCAACGACCATGCGCAGCTGTCGCTGCGCGGCAGCGACCCGCTCGAATGGGTGCGCCCGCTGCCCGATCTGGCCGTCGAGCGCGGCACGCCCGACCCGCTGCGCAAGCTGGAGCAGCACCTCGCGAAGCAGGGCACCGACAGCGCCGGCCCGCGCGTGCTGCTCGTCGCCGAGAGCGAGGGCCGCCGCGAGAGCCTGCTGGAGCTGCTGCGCGACCACCAGCTGGAGCCGCCGACGGTCGCTTCGCTCGCGGACTTCGAGGCCGGCGATCACCGCTACGCGATCACCGTCGCGCCGCTGGCGAGCGGCTTCTTCTGGGTCCGTGGGTCGGGAACGCCCGGCATCCAGTTCGTCACCGAGACCGAGCTGTTCGACGCCGCACCCACGGTACGGCGCCGCCGCAAGCAGGAGCAGACCAGCGATGTCGACGCGCTGATCAAGGACCTGTCGGAGCTCAAGGTCGGCGACCCGGTGGTGCATGCCAACCACGGCATCGGCCGCTACGTGGGGCTGGTCAACATCGACCTGGGCGACGGGCCGAGCGAGTTCCTGCACCTCGAGTACGCCGACAAGGCGACGCTTTACGTGCCGGTCGCGCAGCTGCAGCTCATCAGCCGCTACACCGGCGTCAGCGCCGAGGAGGCGCCGCTGCACCGGCTGGGTTCCGGCCAGTGGGAGAAGGCCAAGCGCAAGGCGGCCGAGCAGGTGCGCGATACCGCCGCCGAGCTGCTGAACCTGTACGCGCGCCGCGCCGCCCGTGAAGGCCATGCCTTCCGCTTCTCGCCGCAGGACTACGAGGCCTTCGCCGCCAGCTTCGGCTTCGAGGAAACGGCCGACCAGCGCGCCGCGATCCACGCGGTGATCCAGGACCTGGTCAGCCCCAAGCCGATGGACCGTCTGGTGTGCGGCGACGTCGGCTTCGGCAAGACCGAGGTGGCGCTGCGTGCCGCCTTCGTCGCGGTCACCGGCGGCAAGCAGGTGGCGCTGCTGGCGCCGACCACGCTGCTGGCCGAGCAGCACTACCAGAACATCGCCGACCGCTTCGCCAAGTGGCCGGTCAAGGTGGCCGAGATGTCGCGCTTCCGCTCGGCCAAGGAGATCAAGGCGGCGATGGCCGGACTGGCCGAGGGCACGATCGACATCGTGGTCGGCACACACAAGCTGCTGAGCCAGGACACCAAGTTCGCCAACCTCGGGCTGCTGATCATCGACGAGGAGCACCGCTTCGGCGTGCGCCACAAGGAAGCCATGAAGCGCTGCGCGCCGAGGTCGACGTGCTGACCCTCACCGCCACGCCCATCCCGCGCACCCTGGGCATGGCGCTCGAGGGCCTGCGCGACCTGAGCGTGATCGCCACCGCGCCACAGCGCCGGCTGGCCATCAAGACCTTCGTGCGCGGCGAGTCCAACGGCACCATCCGCGAGGCGGTGATGCGCGAGCTGAAGCGCGGCGGTCAGGTCTACTTCCTGCACAACGAGGTGGAGACCATCGAGAACCGCCGCCGCACGCTGGAGGAACTGCTTCCGGAAGCGCGCATCGCCGTCGCCCATGGCCAGATGCCCGAGCGCGAGCTGGAGCGGGTGATGCGCGAGTTCGTCGCGCAGAAGCACAACCTGCTGCTGTGCTCGACCATCATCGAGACGGGCATCGACGTGCCCACCGCCAACACCATCGTGATGAGCCGCGCCGACAAGTTCGGCCTGGCACAGCTGCACCAGCTGCGCGGGCGCGTCGGCCGCTCGCACCACCAGGCCTATGCCTACCTGCTGGTGCCCGATGTGGAAGGCCTCACCAAGCAGGCCGCGCAGCGCCTGCAGGCGATCCAGGACATGGAGGAGCTGGGCTCGGGCTTCTACCTCGCGATGCACGACCTGGAGATCCGCGGTGCCGGCGAGGTGCTGGGCGAGAACCAGAGCGGCAACATGATGGAGGTCGGCTTCCAGCTCTACAACGAGATGCTGGCCACCGCGGTGCGCGAGATGAAGGCCGGCCGCGAGCCCGACCTGCTGAACCCGGTGAACGTGGCCACCGACGTCAACCTGCACGCGCCGGCGCTGCTGCCCGACGCCTATTGCGGCGACGTGCATGTGCGCCTGTCGCTCTACAAGCGGCTGGCCAGCGCCGACCGGCTGGACAAGATCGACACCATGCTCGAGGAAATCGTCGACCGCTTCGGCAAGCTGCCGCCGCAGGCGCAGACGCTGTTCGACGTGCACCGCCTGCGCGTGCAGGCGCGCGCCTACGGTGTGCTCAAGATCGACGCCGGCCCGCAGGCCATGAGCATCGGCTTCCGGCCCGACGCGCCGGTCGACGCGCTGCGCATCATCGAGCTGGTGCAGAAGAACCGGCACATCAAGCTGGCCGGCAACGACAAGCTGCGCATCGAGAAGGCATTGCCCGATCCGATGGCCCGCGCCCAGTTCATCCGCGACGTGCTGCGCTCGCTCGGCACGCCCACCCCCGCCCTTTCCGCATGAGCATGACGCCACCGACCGAGTTCGCCCCGGGATTGACCGTGCGGGGCATCGCGCCGCCGATGAAGCTGCCGGACTTCGGCCTGATCGCCTTCGACATGGACTCGACGCTGATCAACATCGAGTGCGTCGACGAGATCGCCGACGCGGCCGGCCGCAAGGCCGAGGTCGCGGCCATCACCGAGGCCGCGATGCGCGGCGAGATCGCCGACTACAAGGACAGCCTGCGACGGCGCGTGGCACTGCTGAAGGCGTGCCGGTGACGGCGATGCAGCAGGTGCTCTCCCAGCGCCTGCAGCTCAACCCCGGCGCCGAGACGCTGGTGCGCGCCTGCCGGGCCGCGGGCCTGAGGAGCTGCTGGTCTCGGGCGGCTTCACCTTCTTCAGCGACCACGTGCGCGACCGGCTGGGCCTCGACTTCACCCGCAGCAACGTGCTCGAGGTGGCCGAGGGCGCCCTCACCGGCCGGATGGTCGACCAGGACTGGGGCGACATCTGCGATGGCGAGGAGAAGCGGAAGATGCTGCTCGCCACCTGTGCGCAGCTGGGCATCGCGCCCTCGCGCGCGATCGCCATGGGCGACGGCGCCAACGACCTGCCGATGATGGGCGCTGCCGGCCTGTCGGTGGCCTACCACGCGAAGCCCGCGGTGCGGGCGCAGGCGATGGTATCGATCGAGCAGGGCGGGCTGGACCGTCTGCTCGAGGTGATGTCGCCGCACTGAGCGCTGCCCTGTCCCGGGGCAGGCCGGATCGCTCCGGCAGGAATGGTTTGTGCATAGCAGCAATCCATTACCAACCCCGGAGGGCCCCGCCATGCTCGATCGCACCGCCACGAAGTTCTCCCACGTCAAGCCGACCGACACCCACTTCCGCAGCGACGGCTTGCGCGATTTCTTCCTCTACCGCGATCTGGGCATCGCCGAGGCCACCAACGGCAAGGTGATCGCGCAGCTGGTGATCGCGAACAATGCACCGGAGAAAGGCACGGGGTGGCACCGCCATGAGGCGGAGTTCCACATCGTGATCATGCTCCGGGGCTGGGCGAAGTTCATGTACGAGGATCAGGAGACGCTGGTCTCTGCCGGCGACTGCGTGCACCAGCGCCCGGGCGTCCGCCACTTCCTGTTCGACTACTCGCCCGACATGGAGTACCTGGAAGTGGTCGGCCCGGCCGACTTCAAGACCATCGACGTCGATCCGGTCTGCGATATCCCGGCGCCCAAGGCCTGGTTCTGAGAACGCCGGGCCCGTTTCCGTCCCCCGCCAGGGCGGGAGCGGGCCGGCGGTGACGGCGGGCGGTCAGAACTCGACTTCGAGTTCCTCCATCGACTCCGGCTCGGTCTTCGCGGCCGCGATCCATTCCTGCATCTCGGGCATCGACATCACCCGCAGGCAGTACTCGATGCAGGCGCGGTCGCTGATGCGCACGTCGTAGGTCTTGAGCCGCGTGACCACCGGCGCGTACATCGCATCGGCCATCGTGCGGTGCTCACCGAACAGCCATGGACCGCCGTAGCGCTTCAGGCAGTCCGACCAGATCTCGACCACGCGCTCGATGTCCGACTGCGCCCGGCTCCACACCTTGTAGCCCGGGAAACTGCCCTTCAGGTTCATCGGCAGCGCCGAGCGCAGCGAGCTGAAGCCCGAGTGCATCTCGCCGCAGACGGCCCGGCAGTGCGCGCGCGCCGCACGATCGGCCGGCAGCAGCCCGGCCTTGGGCTTGATCTCGTGCAGGTACTCGGCGATCGCCAGCGTGTCCCACACGTCGACCTTGTCGTGGCGCAGCGCGGCACCAGGATCGAAGGCGCCAGCAGCAGGATCTCGGCCTTCACGCCCGGATCGTCGGGCGGCAGGACGTGCTCGCTGAAGTCCAGCCCCGCGAAGCGCGCGAGCAGCCAGCCGCGCAGGGACCACGACGAATAGTTCTTGCTGCTGATCGTGAGCGTGGCCTTGGCCATGGTGCATCCGTCCTCCAGGTGCACTCCCTCCCGCAATCGCTGTGCCAGCCTGGGGCGGCGACTCCGCATGGCCTGCAACTTGCCTGCGGTGCCTTGCATGACCCCGCCTGTCGACGGGGGATGAGGCAGCCCATGATGTACCAGGCCTACCAGAACCACACCGATCTGCTGGCGCCGCTCCAGACGGCGGCCAGTACCGCAGCGAGCTACCTCAGCCACGAGTGGTTCGTCCTGAAGCAGCTGCCGGCGGTGCGCAAGCTGGCTGCCGCCTGCGAGGTGTTCTCGCTCGCCAGGCTGACGCACCAGCGGCCCGAGTTCCGCATCAGCTCCGTGCGGGTCGGCGAGCGCGAGCTGAAGGTGCGCGAGGAGGTGGTGACCAGCACGCCCTTCGCCACCCTGCTGCGCTTCGTGCGCGAGGACGCTCCGGCCGACCAGCCGCGCGTGCTGATCGCCGCGCCGCTGTCGGGCCACTTCGCCACGCTGCTGCGCGACACGGTGCGCACGATGATGGCCGACCACGACGTCTACATCACCGACTGGCACAACGCCCGCCATGTGCCGCTGGCCGAGGGGCCGTTCGGCCTGGACGAGTACATCGACCACCTGATCCTGTTCCTGGAGACCATGGGCCCCGGCTCGCACCTGATGGCGATCTGCCAGCCTGCGTGCCGGCGCTGGCCGCGGTGGCGCTGATGAGCGAGGACGACAACCCGGCGCAGCCGCGCAGCATGTCGCTGATGGCCGGCCCGATCGACTGCCGCATCAACCCGACCGAGGTGAACAAGCTCGCGACCAGCAAGCCGATCGAGTGGTTCGAGAAGAACCTGGTGCACGACGTGCCGCTGCGCTATGCCGGCGCGATGCGGCGCGTGTACCCCGGCTTCCTGCAGCTCACCGCCTTCATGAGCATGAACCCGGACCGGCACCGCAAGGCCTTCGCCGACCTGTACCACCACATCGCCACCGGCGACATCGAGAAGGCCGAGGCCACGCGGCAGTTCTACGAGGAGTACTTCGCGGTCAACGACCTGGCCGCCGAGTTCTATCTGGAGACCGTGAAACTGGTGTTCCAGGACTACGCGCTGGCGCAGGGCGAACTGAACTACCGCGGCCGCACCGTCGACACCCGGGCGATCCGCCGCACCGCGCTCTTCACCGTCGAGGGCGAGCGCGACGACATCTGCTCGATCGGCCAGACCGTCGCCGCGCACGACCTGTGCGGTGGCCTCGCCCCCTTCCGCAAGACCCACCACGTGCAGCTCGGCGTGGGCCACTACGGCGTGTTCAGCGGCCGGCGCTGGCAGCAGCAGATCTACCCACGGGTGCGCGAGCTGATCCACGTGAGCCAGTGACGGCCCGTTGCGGGCCTGCGGCGCCGCAGCCCGGGCTTCGCCGCTAGACTGATCCTCCATGAAGAGGATGAAGATCGATTTCGTGTCCGATGTGGTCTGCCCTGGTGCGCCATCGGCCTGAACGCGCTGGAGCAGGCCATCCAGCGCCTGGACGGCGAGCTGTCCGTCGAGCTGCACGTCCAGCCCTTCGAGCTGAACCCGCAGATGCCGCCCGAAGGCGAAGAGATCGTGGCCCACCTCACGCGCAAGTACGGCATCACGCCGGAGGACTGCGCGCGCAACACCGAGATGATCCGCGTGCGCGGTGAGACCGTGGGCTTCCGCTTCGGCCGCCGAAGCCGCACCTGCAACACCTTCGACGCCCACCGGCTGCTGCACTGGGCCGGCCTCGAAGGCCGCCAGCGCGAACTGAAGCACGCGCTGCTGCGCGCCTATTTCACCGACGGCGAGAACGTCGCCGACCCCGGCCTGCTGGTGCGCGTGGCGGGCGAGGCGGGGCTCGACCCGCAGCGCGCGCAGGCTCTGCTGGCGTCGGACGAGTTTGCCGCCGAGGTGCGCGAACAGGAGCAGCTCTGGCTCGACCGCGGCATCCATTCGGTGCCCTCGATCGTCATCGACGGCCGGCACCTGGTTCAAGGCGGCCAGCCGGTCGAGGTGTTCGAGCAGGTATTGCGGGAGCTGGCCGGGCGGGCGTGAACGGCCCGTCGTCCGGCACCGACTCACCATCCGCGCCGGCACTCGTTCAGCGCGGCACCGCTTCCAGGATCCGACCGGCCAGCGCGTCGTAGTCGCCGCCGAAGTGGTGCCCGCCCGGCAGCGCCAGCGCGCGCACGTGCTTCGGTGCGAGCTGGGGGCACAGCGAATCGCGCTCGTCGCTGCCGTGGATGCACAGCGTGCCCGCGGCCGACAGCTTCTGGGCCTCGGGGGCGATCGGGCGGTCGCCGCTGGCGCCGATCCAGTGGGTCACGTGGAACTCGAACGCCGCCTTCTGGCCCAGGCCGAGCAGCGCCGTCAGTTGCACGCTGGCGCGCGTGCGGGCCGGCAGTCGGTTGATCGCGAAGGGCAGCACGTCGGCGCCCTGCGAGTAGCCGATCAGCAGCACCTCGCTGCGCTGCCAGCGTGCGGCGTAGTAGCGGATCAGACGGTCGAGGTCGGCGGCCAGGCCCTCGGGCGTGCGCGCGCTCCAGAAGTAGCGCAGCGAATCGAAACCGGCCACCGGCACGCCCTGCTTCGCCAGCGCGGCGGCGATGCTCTTGTCGATCCCGGCCCAGCCGCCGTCCCCCGACAACAGCACCGCGAAGCGCCGAGCGTTGCCCGCATCGCTGCCGGCCGCCGCCGTCGCCGGCACCTCGACGATCGGCAGGTCGGCCAGCTGGGCCGGTGGCGCGCCGAGCGACACGCGGTGGGTGGCC
>NZ_AZND01000147.1:0-8393 GCF_000576205.1 Methylibium sp. T29
CGCCGCGGCGCCGGTGTGCGAGGCCACCGCCGCGGCCACACCGGCCAGTGCGGCCACCCAGGCGCTCGGCGCCGCGGTGAGCTGCGTGGAGATCGGCATCAGCCAATCGTCGGCCAGCGCATGCAGGCTGGAGACCTGCGCGCCGTGCTTGGCCGCCTGGCGCAGACGCTGCGCGAACAGCGGATGGTCCTTGCGCAGGAAGGAACCGATGACGAAGGCGCGGTCCAGCGTCGACAGCGACTCGATGCTCGTGCCGAGCCAGCGAGCCTTCTCGACCGTGTCGAACTCGGCATGCCGCAGGCGGTGGTCGATGTTGTCCGAACCCACGCCACGCACCAGTTGCCCGAGCAGGTAAAGCTCTTCCACCGTGCTGTGCGCGGTGGCAAGCGCACCGATGGACGCGGCACCGTGCTCGGACTGGATCGACTTCAGCCCGTTGGCGACGTACTCCAGCGCGGTATTCCAGTCGACGGTGCGCCACTGCCCGTCGTGCTTGATCATCGGCGCGGTGAGGCGCTCGTCGGTGTTCAGGGCTTCGTAGGAGAAGCGGTCGCGGTCGGCGATCCAGCATTCGTTGACCGCCTCGTTCTCGAGCGGCACGACACGCATCACCTGGTGGTTCTTGACCTGCACGATCAGGTTCGCGCCCGTCGAATCGTGCGGGCTGACCGACTTGCGGCGCGACAGCTCCCAGGTGCGGGCGCTGTAGCGGAACGGCTTGCTGGTGAGCGCACCGACCGGGCAGATGTCAATCATGTTGCCCGACAGCTCGGAGTCGACCGTGTCGCCGGCCACCGTGGTGATCTCGCTGTGCTCGCCGCGATGGATCATGCCCAGCTCCATCACGCCGGCCACTTCCTGGCCGAAGCGCACGCAGCGGGTGCAGTGAATGCAGCGACTCATCTCCTCCATGGAGATCAGCGGTCCGACGTCCTTGTGCAGCACGACGCGCTTCTCTTCCTCGTAGCGCGAGGCCGACTTGCCGTAGCCCACCGCCAGGTCCTGCAGCTGGCACTCGCCTCCCTGGTCACAGATCGGGCAGTCGAGCGGGTGGTTGATGAGCAGGAATTCCATCACCGAGCTCTGCGCCTTGAGCGCCTTGTCGCTCTTGGTGCGCACGATCATGCCCTGCGTCACCGGCGTGGCGCAGGCCGGCATCGGCTTGGGCGCCTTCTCGATGTCGACCAGGCACATCCGGCAGTTGGCCGCGATGCTGAGCTTCTTGTGATAGCAGAAGTGCGGGATGTAGGTGCCGGCCTTGTCGGCGGCATGCATCACCATGCTGCCTTCCTGCACCTCGACCTTGCGGCCGTCGAGTTCGATTTCAACCATCTTGGGTGTCCCGTCAGACGTAGGCCGGGACCGTGCAGGTCTTGTGTTCGATGTGGTGCACGAACTCCTCGCGGAAGTGCTTGATCATCGCGCGCACCGGCATGGCGGCCGCATCACCCAGCGCGCAGATCGTGCGCCCCTGGATGTTGTCGGCCACGGAGTTCAGCAGATCGATATCTTCCATCCGGCCGTGGCCGCGCTCGATGCGATCGACCATGCGCCACAGCCAGCCGGTGCCTTCGCGGCACGGCGTGCACTGGCCGCAGCTCTCGTGCTGGTAGAAGTAGGACAGGCGCAGCAGACTCTTGACCATGCAGCGCGTGTCGTCCATGACGATCACCGCACCGGAACCCAGCATCGAGCCAGCCTTCGCGATGGAGTCGTAGTCCATCGTCGTGTTCATCATGATCGAGGCCGGCAGCACCGGCGCCGACGAGCCGCCCGGGATCACCGCCTTCAGGCCGCGGCCGCCCTTCACGCCGCCGGCGAGCTCGAGCAATGTCGAGAACGGCGTGCCGAGCGGGATCTCGTAGTTGCCGGGACGCTCGACGTCGCCGACCATCGAGAAGATCTTGGTGCCGCCGTTGTTCGGCTTGCCGCATTCCAGATAGGCCTGGCCGCCGTTGCGGATGATCCAGGGTACCGCGGCGAAGGTCTCGGTGTTGTTGATCGTCGTCGGTTTGCCGTACAAGCCGAAGCTGGCCGGGAACGGCGGCTTGAAGCGCGGCTGACCCTTCTTGCCCTCCAGCGATTCGAGCAGCGCCGTCTCCTCGCCGCAGATGTAGGCACCGAAGCCATGGAAGGCGTGCAACTGGAAGCTGTGGGCGGAGCCGAGGATGGCGTTGCCCAGGTAACCGGCGGCACGGGCCTCCTCGAGCGCTTCCTCGAAACGTTCGTAGATCTCGAAGATCTCGCCGTGGATGTAGTTGTAGCCGACCGAGATGCCCATCGCGTAGGCCGCGATGATCATGCCCTCGATGACGATGTGCGGGTTGTAGGCAAGGATGTCGCGGTCCTTGCAGGTACCCGGCTCGCCTTCGTCGGAGTTGCAGACCAGGTACTTCTGGCCCGGGAACTGGCGCGGCATGAAGCTCCACTTCAGCCCGGTCGGGAAGCCTGCGCCGCCGCGCCCGCGCAGCCCGGAGGCCTTGACCTCGGCGATCACCTGGTCCGGCGTCATCGGCTCGACGCCCTCGCCACCCTGCAGGATCCTGCGCAGCGCCTGGTAGCCGCCGCGCGCCTCGTAGTCCTTCAGGCGCCAGTTGCGGCCGTCGAGCCCGGCGACGATCTGCGCGCCGATGTGACGGTCGTGGAAACAGGTCTCGCGACCGGTGGCCTGGAACTTCGACAGGTCGAGCATCGTCGGCGCCCTCACTTCGGTTGCGCTGCCAGCAGCGCGAGCAGTTCGTCGAGCCGCTGCTCGGTCATGAAGCTCAGCATCTGGCGGTCATTGAGCAGCATCACCGGCGCGTCGGCGCAGGCGCCGAGACATTCGCTCGGTTGCACGGTGAACACACCGTCGGCCGTGGAACCGTAGGGCTCGACGCCGAGCTTCTTGCACACGTGCTGCAGCGCGGTCTCACCATCGCGCAGCTGGCACGGCAGATTGGTGCAGACGTTCAGCTTGAAGCGGCCGACCGGCTGCTGGTTGTACATGTTGTAGAAGGTGGTCACCTCGTGCACCGCGATCGGCGGCATGCCGAGGTGGGCCGCGATGGCCCGCTCGGCATCGGCCGACACGTGCCCCTGCTCCTGCTGCACGATGGCCAGGCAGGCCATCACCGCGGACTGCTTTTGTTCGGCGGGGTACTTGGCGACCTCGCGGTCGAAGCGCGCCTTGGTGGCTTCGGAAAGTGTCATCGGTCAATCTCGCCGAAAACGATGTCCATCGTGCCGATCACCGCCACGGCGTCGGCGATCATGTGGCCGCGCGACATCTCGTCCATCGCCGCGAGGTGGGCGAAGCCGGGCGCGCGGATCTTGAGTCGGTAGGGCTTGTTGGCACCGTCGCTCACCAGGTAGATGCCGAACTCGCCCTTCGGGTGCTCGACGGCCGCGTAGGCCTCGCCCTCGGGCACGTGGAAGCCCTCGGTGAAGAGCTTGAAGTGGTGAATCAGCTCTTCCATGTTGGACTTCATGTCCACCCGCCCCGGCGCCGCGACCTTGTGGTTGTCGGTGATCACCGGGCCGGGGTTGGCGCGCAGCCAGGCCGCGCACTGCTGGATGATGCGGTTCGACTGGCGCAGCTCCTCGACGCGCACCAGGTAGCGGTCGTAGCAATCGCCGCCGGCACCGACCGGGATGTCGAAATCGACGCGGTCGTAGACGTCGTAGGGCTGCGTCTTGCGCAGGTCCCAGGCGATGCCCGAGCCGCGCAGCATCGGACCGGTGAAGCCGAGGTTCAGTGCGCGCTCCGGCGTCACGACGCCGATGCCCACGGTGCGCTGCTTCCAGATGCGGTTGTCGGTGAGCAACGTCTCGTAATCGTCGACGTTCTTGGGGAACCGACGGCAGAAGTCCTCGATGAAGTCCAGCAGCGAGCCCTGCCGGTTCTCGTTCATCTTCGCCAGTGCCTTGGCGTTGCGGATCTTCGAGACCCGGTATTGCGGCATGGTGTCCGGCAGGTCGCGGTACACGCCGCCCGGACGGAAGTAGGCCGCGTGCATGCGCGCACCCGACACCGCCTCGTACATGTCGAACAGGTCCTCGCGCTCGCGGAAGGCGTAGATGAGGATGTTCATCGCACCGCAGTCGAGACCGTGAGCGCCGATCCACAGCAGGTGGTTCAGGATGCGCGTGATCTCGGAGAACATCACGCGGATGTACTGGGCACGGACCGGCACATCGACGCCGAGCAGCTTCTCGATCGCCAGGCAGTAGGCGTGCTCGTTGCACATCATGGACACGTAGTCGAGACGGTCCATGTAGGGCAGCGACTGGATGTAGGTCTTGCTCTCCGCGAGCTTCTCGGTCGCGCGGTGCAGCAGGCCGATGTGCGGATCTGCGCGCTGGATCACCTCGCCGTCGAGCTCGAGGATCAGGCGCAGGACGCCGTGGGCCGCCGGATGCTGCGGCCCGAAATTGAGGGTGTAGTTCTTGATCTCGGCCATGAGGGACTCGGGTTCTCGCAGCGCGTCAGTGCAGACCGCCGTAGTTGTCCTCGCGGATGATGCGCGGCGTGATCTCGCGCGGCTCGATCGTGACAGGCTGGTAGATCACGCGACGCTGCTCGGCGTCGTAGCGCATCTCCACGTGCCCGGTGGTCGGGAAATCCTTGCGGAACGGATGACCGATGAAGCCGTAGTCGGTGAGAATGCGGCGCAGGTCAGCATGGCCCTCGAACACGATGCCGTAGAGATCGAAGGCCTCGCGCTCGAACCAGTTTGCGGCAGCCCAGATCTCGTTGACCGACGGCACGACGGGCAACCCGTCGTCGGCGCAGAACACCTTGAGCCGCAGGCGCCAGTTCTTGCTGACCGACAGCAGGTGCAGCACGACGCAGTAGCGCGGGCCTTCGGTGTAGGGCGAGCCCGCGCCGTCCTTGTAGGACGAGTAGTCGAGACCGCACAGGTCGATCAGCTGCTCGAGCTTCAGCTCGGCATGATCGCGCAGCGTCGTGCACACGGCCAGATAGTCGGCGGCCGCCACCGTCAGTGTCAGTTCGCCGCGATCGCGCACCAGCGCCTGGATCTTGCCGGCCAGTGCGGCTTCGAGGGCCGGCTGCAGGAGGTCGATTTTGTGGTCCATGGAGGGGCAGCAGCGTCCGGTTCAGCGGGCGATGGTGTTTTCGCGCCGGATCTTGGCCTGCAGCTGCAGGATGCCGTAGAGCAGCGCCTCGGCCGTTGGCGGACAGCCCGGCACGTAGACATCGACCGGCACGATGCGGTCGCAGCCGCGCACGACCGAATAGCTGTAGTGGTAGTAACCGCCGCCGTTCGCGCACGAGCCCATGCTCAGCACCCAGCGCGGCTCGGCCATCTGGTCGTAGACCCTGCGCAGGGCCGGCGCCATCTTGTTGCACAGCGTGCCGGCGACGATCATCAGGTCGCTCTGGCGCGGGCTGGGGCGGAACAGCATGCCGAAGCGGTCGATGTCGTAGCGGGCCGCGCCCGCGTGCATCATCTCGACCGCGCAGCACGCCAGACCGAAGGTCATGGGCCACAGCGAACCGGTCTTCGACCAGTTGATCAACTTGTCGGCGGAGGTGGTGATGAACCCCTCCTTGAGAACGCCTTCGATGCCCATCTCAGAAGCTCCTGGTCATTGCGGTCATTCCCAATCCAAAGCGCCTTTTTTCCATTCGTAGGCAAAGCCGACGACCAGGATGCCCAAGAAAACCATCATGGCCCAGAAGCCCGGCGCTCCGATCTCCTTGAGCGCAACGGCCCAGGGGAACAGGAAGGCGATCTCCAGGTCGAACAGGATGAACAGGATGGCGACGAGGTAGTAGCGCACGTCGAACTTCATCCGCGCGTCCTCGAAGGCCTCGAAGCCGCACTCGTACGGAGAGTTCTTGTCCGCATCGGGCCGGTGCGGGCCGAAGATGAAACCGATCAACTGCGGCGCGATGCCGACCGCAGCGCCCACGAGGATGAACAGGATCACCGGCAGGTAGGACTCGAGGTTCATCGTGGTGCGTGGCTCGGTACGTCGATCGATTGGCTGCGCTCATCCGGCAAAAACAAAGCGCGCTGCAGTGACGCGGCCTGTTGCCAGACCCCTCCACACGCTCAGCGCGCCCGGTCCCCTGTGCATTGCTGTCAGGGCGCTTTGGGCTGCGCCGGATGCTGCTCCAGCCCGAAACGAACGTTTCTTGTTCTTGGTGCCGTCGGCGAGACTCGAACTCGCACAGCTTTCGCCACTACCCCCTCAAGATAGCGTGTCTACCAATTTCACCACGACGGCCTTCACTCGCTCCGCAGCCACGTGCACCGCGGAATTCACCGCCCGGATTGCATGAGGAATTGCTCACCGGACAGCCACTGATTCTATCGTCAAACTGGTACGACTTTGCGCCATTCGCAGCATGACAACAGCCACTTGCGCTGCCGTGCCACGCGGGTCGGGAAAGCTATCGCCTGGCTGTCACTTCGCAGGGATCTGAGCGGCCCCCGAGGCTTCGACTGCAGGCGCTTGCGGCACGACGACCGGCGCGGCAGCCGATGCCGCACCGGGGATCTGGGAGGCTGGCGCCGCGCTCGCCGCCGTCGATGCAGGAACCGCGCGCTCCAGGATGGACTCGCCACCGCCGGTGCTCGCACGCAGGTTGCCGAAATAGGCGAGCGCCAGCGTGCAGGCGAAGAAGATCGCCGCACACACACCCGTGGAGCGCGACAGGAAGTTCGCGCTGCCCGAGGCACCGAACAGACTGCCCGAGGCGCCGCTGCCGAACGACGCGCCCATGTCGGCGCCTTTGCCGTGCTGGATCAGCACCAGGCCGATCATCACCAGCGCGGAAAGCATCTGCACCACCACCATCACCGTCAACAGCATCTGCATAGATCGACTCCAGGATTCAAGAACTAGCGGCGTTCAGCGCGTGCTCGCGGCACGACAGATCGCGATGAAATCAGCGGCTTTCAGCGACGCGCCGCCGATCAGGCCGCCGTCGATGTCGACCTGAGCGAACAGCGTCGCGGCGTTGTCGGGCTTGACGCTGCCGCCGTAGAGCAACTTCATCTGCGCAGCGCGCGGCGTGGCCGCGGCAAGCTGAGCCCGCAGCAGCGCATGGACCGCCTGCGCCTGCTCCGGACTGGCTGTGCGGCCCGTGCCGATGGCCCACACCGGCTCATAGGCCACCACCATCTCGCCAACGCAGTGCGCAAGCGTATGGATCACGGCCGAGAGCTGCCGCTTGACAACGTCTTCCGTCTCGCCTGCATCGCGCTGCGCGAGTGTCTCGCCGACGCAGACGATCGGCGTCACGCCCCTGGCCAGCGCCGCCTGGGCCTTGTCGGCCACCAGCTGATCGCTTTCGGCGTGCAGGGCACGCCGCTCCGAGTGCCCGACGATCACGTAGCGGCAGCCGAAGTCGGCCAGCATCGCCACCGAGACCTCGCCGGTGTAGGCGCCCTGCTCATGCACCGAGCAGTCCTGCGCACCCCAGGCGATCGCACTGCGGGCCAGCCGCTCCGCCGCCTGCGCCAGATAGGGAAATGGTGCGCACACCGCGGCCTCGCAGGGCAAGGGGCCGGCCGACTTCAGCCCTTCGAGCAGGGCCTCGTTCGTGGCGTGGGTGCCGTGCATCTTCCAGTTGCCGACCACCAGTTTGCGGCGGATGTCACTCATTGGCTTCTCCTTGTCACCAGGTCAAGACGAGCTTGCCCACGTGCTGACCGGACTCCATCAGCTCATGAGCCTGCGCAGCCTGCGCGGCGGGAAACGTCTTGTGGATCATGGGCTTGAAACGCCCGGCCTCGATCAGCGGCCAGACCCGGGCGCGCAGCGCGGCACCGACGGCCGCCTTGTACTCGGTGGTGCGTGGACGCAGCGTGGAGCCGGTGATGGTGAGCCGGCGGCGCAGCAGCGCGCCGCCGTCGAACTCGGCCTTCGTGCCGCCCTGCACCGCAATGATGGACAGCCGTCCGTCGTCGGCCAGACACCGGAGTTCACGGGCCACGTAGCTGCCGGCCACCATGTCGAGGATCACATCGACCCCCCGGCCTCCGGTCAGGCGCTCGACTTCGGCAACAAAATCCCGGGTCCGGTAGTTGATCGCCTCGTCGGCGCCGATGGCGCGGCAGGCCTGCGCCCGCGCGTCGTCGCCGACCGTCACGAACACTCTGCAACCGAAGGCCTTGGCCAGTTGGATCGCCGTCACGCCGATGCCACTGGCACCGCCCTGCACCAGCAGCGTCTCGCCGGGCTGGAGTCGGGCCCGCTCGAAGACGTTGATCCAGACCGTGAACAGCGTCTCCGGCAGGCTGGCCGCCTCGATGTCGCTCCAGCCGGCCGGCACCGGCAGGCACTGGCCGACCGGCGCCACGCAGCGCTGCGCATAGCCACCGCCGTGGGTGAGCGCGCAGACGCGGTCGCCGAGCCGGAAGCCTGCCGCAGCCAGC
>NZ_AZND01000148.1:0-8366 GCF_000576205.1 Methylibium sp. T29
CGCCGTCGCCGGGCTGCTGCCTCAGCAGCGCCTCGCGGTGCCGAGCACCGTGGTGGCCAGCGACACCGATCCCTGGATGACCGCCGCCAGCAGCCGCCGCTGGGCCCAGCGCTGGGGCAGCGCCTGGTTGACGCTCGGCGACGCCGGGCACATCAACGCCGAGGCCGGCTTCGGCCCGCTGCCGCTGGCGCGGCGCTGGGTCACCGCGATGAGCGCGCGCCTCGCCCGCGAGCAACGGCTCGAACGCGCGACGCTGGCCGAGTGGTCGTTCGCGGTCCGAGGGGCGGCACACCGCCGCGGGTCGTCCTTCCTCCTCGATTCCCTGCCTCCATCCCATCCAGGAGCTCCACCATGCCAAGCCTGAGACTCGGCGACATCGCCCCCGATTTCGAGCAACAGTCCACCCAGGGTCCGCTCCAGTTCCACGCGTGGCTCGGCGACAGCTGGGGCGTGCTGTTCTCTCACCCGGCCGACTTCACGCCCGTCTGCACCACCGAGCTCGGATTGACGGCCCGCCTCAAGGCCGAGTTCTCCAAGCGCAATGTCAAGGTGATTGCGCTGTCGGTCGACCCGGTCGACAAGCACGGCGCGTGGATCGAGGACATCAACCGCACCCAGAACGCGGTGGTCGACTTCCCGATCCTGGCCGACGCCGACCGCAAGGTCAGCGAGCTCTACGACCTGATCCATCCGAACGCCAGCACGACCGCCACGGTGCGCTCGCTGTTCGTCATCGACCCGGCGAAGAAGATCCGCCTGACGATCACCTACCCGGCCTCGACCGGGCGCAATTTCGACGAGATCCTGCGCGTCATCGATTCGCTGCAGCTGACCGAATACCACAGCGTCGCGACGCCGGCGAACTGGAAGGACGGCGACGACGTGGTGATCGTGCCCGCGCTGCAGGACGCCGAACTGATCCGGCAGAAGTTTCCGAAGGCTATACCGCCGTCACGCCCTATCTGCGCCTGACGCCGCAGCCCAATCGCGCCTGAGACTTCTTCGAGAAACGCATAAGCGTCCTTGCTTTCATTCGTTCCGCGTTGAAGCGGCGCTTTCTAGCATCTCCCCATTCGCTCATTCCCGCCCTGATTCCGTGATCCCGAGGACCTTCATGACCCGTTTCGCTTCCGTCCGTGGCGCGCTCGCCGCCTCGATCCTTGTTTTGGCCGCCGGTGCCGCCGCCGCCAAGGACGTGACCCTGCTCAATGTCTCCTACGACCCGACGCGCGAGCTCTACGTCGAGTACAACGCCGCCTTCGCCAAGTACTGGAAGGGCAAGACCGGCGACAACGTGACCGTGAAGCAGTCGCACGGCGGCTCGGGCAAGCAGGCTCGCTCGGTGATCGACGGCATCGACGCCGACGTGGTGACGCTGGCGCTGGCCTACGACATCGACGAGATCGGCGAGAAGGCCAAGCTGCTGCCGGCCGACTGGCAGAAGCGCCTGAAGCACAACAGCTCGCCCTACACCTCCACCTACATCTTCCTGGTGCGCAAGGGCAACCCGAAGGGCATCAAGAACTGGGACGACCTGGTGAAGCCGGGCGTGTCGGTGATCACCGCGAACCCCAAGACCTCGGGTGGCGCCCGCTGGGGCTACCTGGCGGCCTACGGCTTCGCGCTCAAGCAGCCCGGAGGCGACGATGCCAAGGCGCGCGAGTTCGTCGGCAACCTGTTCAAGAACGTGCCGGTGCTGGATTCCGGCGCCCGCGGCTCCACGGTGACCTTCGCCGAGCGCGGCATCGGCGACGTGCTGCTGGCCTGGGAGAACGAGGCCCACCTGTCGCTGAAGGAGTTCGGCGTCGACAAGTTCGACATCGTCTACCCGCCGCTGAGCATCCTGGCCGAGCCGCCGGTGACGGTGGTCGACAAGGTGGTCGACAAGAAGGGCACCCGCGACGTGGCCCAGGCCTACCTCGAGTACCTGTACACCGCGGAGGGCCAGGAAATCGCCGCGCGCAACTTCTACCGGCCGATCGACGAGAAGGTCGCGGCGAAGTACGCGAAGAACTTCCCGAAGGTCAACCTGTTCACCATCGACGAGGTGTTCGGCGGGTGGGCCAAGGCGCAGAAGACCCACTTCGCCGACGGCGGTGTGTTCGATCAGATCTATACGAAGAAGTAAGCACCGGGATTTTTTCGAGAGCAGGCGCCCACTTGCTGGGCGCCTGTCGGCGTTTGGCTACGCCATTTTCTCATAAGCATTCGACGAATCTGTCGTTCCCGTTTTAAGCGACGGTCCCTAGCATCCGCTCCCATCGACCTTTCCGCGGGGACTCCGGGCCCTGCCACATCATGTCTCTCCTGCCTTCGTCGCTGCGGCGCGCACTGATCGTTTCTCCCCTGTTGCTGGCCGCCGGCTGGGCCACGGCCGCCGGGCCGACGCTGCTGAACGTCAGCTACGACGTGGCGCGCGAGTTCTACAAGGAGATCAACCCGGCCTTCCAGAAACAATGGAAGCAGGCCAGCGGCGAGGACGTGACGATCAACCAATCCCACGGCGGCTCGAGCAAGCAGGCCCGCGCGGTGATCGACGGTCTGGAGGCCGACGTCGTGACGATGAACCAGTCGAGCGACATCGACGCCATCGCCACCCGCGGCAAGCTGATCCCCGAAGACTGGGCGAAGCGGCTGCCGAACAACGCCGCGCCCACCACCTCGGTCACGGTGATCCTGGTGCGCAAGGGCAACCCGAAGAAGATCGCCGACTGGCCCGATCTCGCCAAGCCCGGCGTCAGCGTTGTGATCCCGAATCCCAAGGTCACCGGCAACGGTCGCTACAGCTATGTGGCCGCCTGGGGCTCGGCCATCAAGGCCGGCGGTACGCCGGCCCAGGCGCGCGAGCTGGTGCAGAAGATCTTCGCCAACGTGCCGGTGTTCGACGGTGGCGGCCGTGCGGCGACCACCACCTTCGCACAGCGCAACATCGGCGACGCGCTGGCGACCTTCGAGTCGGAGGTCAACCTGATCAAGGCCGAGTTCGGCGACCACTTCGACGTGGTCTACCCCAAATCGACCATCCTGGCCGAGAACCCGGTGAGCGTGATCGACACCGTGGTCGACAAGAAGGGCACGCGCAAGCAGGCCGAGGCCTACCTGAAGTTCCTGTGGTCCGACGAGGCCCAGGAGATCGCCGCCAAGCACCAGTTGCGCCCGCGCTCGCCCGCGCTGCTGGCGAAGTACGCGAAGGACTTCCCGAAGGTCAACACCTTCACGATCGACGAGATCTTCGGCGGCTGGAGCAAGGCGCAGAAGGAGCACTTCGACGACGGCGGGATCTACGACCAGATCCTGGCGGCGCGCAAGTGATCGTGCCGGTTCGATCATTTTCCTGAAGTACTGACCGTGTTCCTCTCTCGCGCCCTGCTGCGGCGGCACAGCGTGCTGCCCGGCTTCGACCTCGCGCTCGGCTTCACGCTGCTCTACCTGAGCCTCATCGTGCTCATCCCGCTGTCGGCCGCGTTCCTGAAGACCTTCACGCTCACCTGGCCGGCGTTCTGGGAGGCGGTGAGTTCGCCGCGGGTGGTGGCGTCCTACCGGCTGACCTTCGGCGCCTCACTGGCGGGTGCGCTGCTCAACGCGGTGTTCGGGCTGGTCATCGCCTGGGTGCTGGTGCGCTACGAGTTCCCGTTCAAGCGCATCGTCGACGCGCTGGTCGACCTGCCATTCGCGCTGCCCACCGCGGTGGCCGGCATCGCGCTCACCGCGATCTATTCGCAGAACGGCTGGATCGGGCAGTACCTGCCCTTCAAGGTGAGCTTCACGCCGGTCGGCGTGTTCGTCGCGCTCACCTTCATCGGCCTGCCGTTCGTCGTGCGCACGCTGCAGCCGGTGCTCGAGGACCTGAGCAAGGAGATCGAGGAAGCGTCCGCCACCCTGGGCGCGAGCCGCGCACAGACCTTCCGGCTCGTGATCTTCCCGATCCTGATCCCGGCACTGCTGACCGGCTTCGCACTCGCGTTCGCACGCGCGCTGGGCGAGTACGGCTCGGTGATCTTCATCGCCGGCAACCTGCCACTGGTCAGCGAGATCACGCCGCTGCTGATCATCACCAAGCTCGAGCAGTACGACTACGCCGGCGCCACCGCGATCGCGGTCGTGATGCTGGTGTCGAGCTTCGTGCTGCTGCTGGGCATCAACCTGCTGCAGGCCTGGTCGCGCCGTCGCCAGGGAGGAAACTGACATGACGACCGGCGCCACGCTGGCCCTGAAGGCCGCTGCACCCGCTGCGGCGGTCGCTCCGACGAACCTGCGCAACGCCACCACGGAGGCGCCCTGGGTGCGCCGCACGCTGATCGGCATCGCGCTGGTGTTCCTGACGGTGTTCCTGTTCGTGCCGCTGTTCGCGGTGTTCTACGAGGCGCTGAAGAAGGGCTGGGATGTCTATCTCGCGGCGATCGTCGAGCCCGACGCGCTGTCGGCCATCCGGCTCACGCTGCTGGCGGCGGCGGTGTCGCTGCCGCTGAACCTGGTGTTCGGCGTGGCGGCGGCCTGGTGCATCGCCAAGTTCGACTTCCGCGGCAAGAACATCCTGCTGACGCTGATCGACCTGCCGTTCTCGGTGAGCCCGGTGATCGCCGGCCTGATCTTCGTGCTGGTGTTCGGCCTGCAGGGCTGGCTGGGCGGCTGGCTGCGCGAGCACGACCTGAAGATCATCTTCGCGCTGCCCGGCATCGTGCTGGCCACGGTATTCATCACCTTCCCGTTCATCGCGCGCGAGCTGATCCCGCTGATGCAGGCGCAGGGCGTCGAGCAGGAAGAGGCGGCGCGGGTGCTGGGCGCTTCGGGCTGGCAGATCTTCTGGCGCGTGACGCTGCCCAACATCAAGTGGGCGCTGCTGTATGGCGTGATCCTGTGCAATGCGCGGGCGATGGGGGAGTTCGGCGCGGTGTCGGTGGTCTCGGGCCACATCCGCGGCCAGACCAACACGATGCCGCTGCACATCGAGATCCTCTACAACGAATACCAGTTCGCGGCGTCGTTCGCGGTGGCTTCGCTGCTGGCCGGGCTGGCGCTGGTGACGCTGGTGCTGAAGTACCTGGTGGAGCGACGGGTGAGAAACCAGATCAAGGGCGCGAGCGCGCTGGAGGCCGTATGAGCATCGAAGTCCGTAACCTGAACAAGCGCTTCGGCCCCACCGTCGTCTGCGACGACATCTCGATCGACATCCCCTCGGGCGAGCTGGTCGCGCTGCTCGGACCCTCGGGTTCTGGCAAGACCACGCTGTTGCGCATCATCGCGGGCCTGGAAGTGCCCGACAGCGGCAGCGTGCTGTTCCACGGCGAGGACGCCACCCGCACCGACGTGCGCGAGCGCCAGGTCGGCTTCGTGTTCCAGCACTACGCGCTGTTCGCGCACATGACGATCTTCGAGAACGTGGCCTTCGGGCTGCGCGTGCGTCCCAAGGCCACGCGGCCCAGCGAAGCCGAGATCCGCAGCAAGGTCACCGCGCTGCTGAAGCTGGTGCAGCTCGACTGGATCGCCGACCGCTTCCCGCACCAGCTGTCGGGCGGCCAGCGCCAACGTATCGCCCTGGCGCGCGCGCTGGCGGTGGAGCCCAAGGTGCTGCTGCTCGACGAGCCCTTCGGGGCACTCGACGCCAAGGTGCGCAAGGAGCTGCGCCGCTGGCTGCGCCGCCTGCACGACGAGGTGCATGTGACGAGCGTGTTCGTGACCCACGACCAGGAGGAGGCGATGGAGGTCGCCGACCGCATCGTCGTGATGAACCAGGGCCGCGTCGAGCAGGACGGCCCGCCGGACCAGGTATACGACCACCCGGCGTCGCCCTTCGTGCTGCAGTTCCTGGGGGACGTGAACCTGTTCCACGGCCGCTTCGGAGCAGGTCGGGGCGATGCGAAGGTCAGCGGCGAGGTCAGCTACGTGCGCCCGCACGAGCTGGCGATCCTGGCCGCACCGGCCGAGGGCTCGCTGCCGGTGACGCTGTCGCAGGCGCTGACCGTGGGGCCTAACACGCGGGTGGAGTTCAAGCGCGTGGACGACGGCAGCTACATCGACGTCGAGCTGCCGCGCTCGGAGTTCCATGCGCTGCGCGAACGCTTCCCGCTCGATCCCGGCGCCACCGTGCACCTGCTGCCGCGCCGCGTGACGCGCTTCGCGCAGGAGTCCGAAGCCGATCCGGCCGCGATGATCTGATCGGGCCCCGGCCGGGCCGTCGCACCCGACCGAGCCGCTCACCGCTCAGAGTTCGTCGACCTTGCCGCCGTCGAGTGCGCGCTGCACCACCTTGCGCGTCAGCGACGGTGCAAAGCTCTCGATGAAGTCGTACACATAGGCCCGCAGGTAGCTGCCGCGCTTGAGCGCCAGGCGCGTCATGTTCACGGCGAACAGGTGGCGCGCGTCGAGTGCGCGCAGGTGGCGGTCGCGCTCGTCGTCGTAGGCGATCGAGGCGACGATGCCGACGCCCAGGCCCAACTCCACGTAGGTCTTGATCACGTCGGCGTCCATCGCCGTCAGCGCCAGCGTGGGCGTGAGGCCCTCGCGCTCGAAGGCCTCGTCGATGTGCGAGCGGCCGGTGTAGCCGGCGTCGTAGGTGATCAGCGGGTATTCGGCGAGCCGCTTCAGCGTGAGGGCGCCGCCGTCGAGCAGCGGGTGGTCGGGCGGCACCAGCACCGCGTGCGTCCAGCGGTAGCAGGGCAGCGCCACGAGGTCGGGGTACTGCGCCAGCGCCTCGGTCGCGATGCCGATGTCGGCCTCGCCGTCGAGCAGCATCTGCGCCACCTGCTTCGGCGAGCCTGGTGCAGCTGCAACTGCACGCCCGGATGGCTGCCGCGGAAGTCGCGCACCGCTGGCGGCAGCGCGTAGCGCGCCTGCGAGTGGGTGGCGGCGATGGACAGCGGGCCGTGGTCCTGCTGGGCGTAGTCGGCGCCGGCGCGCTTGAGGTTGTCGGCGTCGTGCAGCAGCCGCTCCACGATCGGCAGCACCGCCTCGCCGGGGGCGGTGAGCCCGGTCAGCCGCTTGCCGGCGCGCACGAAGATGTCGACGCCGAGCTCGTCTTCGAGCTCGCGGATCTGCCGGCTCACGCCCGGCTGCGACGTGTGCAGCGCCTCGGCCACGTCGGTGAGGTTGAAGCCGAGCCGCACCGCCTCGCGGACGGAGCGCAGTTGCTGGAAGTTCATCGGGTCAGCCGCGAAGGCGAAGGCTTCGCGAAAACGAAAGTTTCCGAGTGTCCGGGCTGGCCGCGCGCGAGGGAACGACCGTTTCGTTGTTTGCTTTCGCGCCGTCGGCATAAGGCCCTCGGCGCGCGCGGCGCACTCAGTCCGCGGCGGTCGGGCCGGACGCCGGCTGCGCGGCCTTGGCCGCGAACGCCGCCCGCAGCGCCTTCAGCTTCTCGCGCGGGTCTTCCTTCACGCGGCCTTCTTCCAGCTTCATCTCGGCGATGAAGCGGCTGGGCGCGCCGGCCACGGTCTCGCGGCCGCGCTTGCGGCGCTTGAGCCAGCTGACCGCCAGGGTGCTGCGGGCGCGGGTGATGCCCACGTACATCAATCGCCGCTCCTCCTCCAGCCGCTGTACCAGCGCTGCCGCGGTGAGCGATTCGTCGTCGGTCTTGAACGGCAGCAGGCCCTCGTTGACGCCGGCCAGCACCACGTGCGGCCACTCCAGCCCCTTGGCAGCGTGCAGCGTGGAGAGCGTCAGCACGTTCTGATCGTCGCCGCGCTCGGCCAGGCTGATGATCACCGCGATGGTCTGCGCCACTTCGAGCACGCTGCGCCGCTCGCTCTCCTGGCCGCTGCCGTCGTCGGCCGTCTCGCCGCCGCAGCGCCTGGCGATCCAGTCGACGAAATCGAGCACGTTCGACCAGCGCGCCGCGGCCAGCTTCTCGCTGTCCTCGCCGTCGTGCAGATGCTGCTCGTAGCCGATGTCCTTCAGCCAGCCCATCAGCAGCGCGCGCGCATCCTCGGCACCGACGGTCTGGCGTGCGCGGTACTCGAGGTCGTTGACGCAACGGCCGAACTCGTGGAGCGAGCCGACCGCCTTCGCGCTGAGCACCGTGCCGAGCGATTCCGCGAACAGCGCTTCGTAGAGAGACACCTTCCAGCGGCCGGCGAACTCGCCCAGGCCGGCCAGCGTCTGGTGGCCGATGCCGCGCTTGGGCGTCGTCACGGAGCGCAGGAAGGCGGGGTCGTCGTCCTGGTTCACCAGCAGGCGCAACCAGGCGCACAGGTCCTTGATCTCGGCGCGCTCGAAATAGCTCTGGCCGCCCGACACCTTGTACGGGATCTGCGCCTTGCGCAGGGCCTGCTCGAACACGCGCGCCTGGTGGTTGGCGCGGTAGAGGATCGCGAAGTCCTTCCACTCGATGCCCTGCCCGCCCACCGCGCCGGCCGCCGCGCCGCCCTGGCCGC
>NZ_AZND01000149.1:0-8270 GCF_000576205.1 Methylibium sp. T29
CGGCCTGGTGGCGCGAGCTGGGTCCGGAAGGTGCCCGGGTGCTGCGCGGCGGCATCGGCGTGCAGGATGCGATGCCGCAGCCGGGCGAGGGCGTGGCGGCCCACCTCAACCTGCCCTACCTCGACCTCGATGCCTGGCAGAAGGTGGCCGAGACCTGGAGCGGCGGCAGCGGCGCTGCGCTGGCGGGCCCCGGCGGCATGGGCTACGCGCCGACCACGGTGGCGCTGCGGGCCAAGGAACTCGTCACCAGCGGGCGGCACCTGCACGAGGTCGTGGTCGGTCTGACGCGCGGCGTCGCGGTCGACGACGCCACCTGGCGCGCCAACCTCGATGCCACCGAGTTCAACGGCTACGCCGAGTACCGCCCGCCCGGGGGTGCCCGCGCCGCGACCGAGGGTGCCGGCCGTCTCCACGCGCGCCTGTCGCGGCTGTCCCTGCCCAAGAGCGAAGCCGACGCGGTCAGCTCGCTGCTCGAGCAGGCCTCGCCGGCCAGCGTGCCGGCGCTCGACATCGTGATCGACGACTTCGAACTGCGCGGCAAGCGCCTCGGCCGGGTCGAGATCGAGGCGCAGAACCGCGAGGCGGAAGCCGGCGAGACGGCGCGCGAATGGCGGCTGAGCAAGTTCCGCCTCGTCACGCCGGAGGCGCAGCTCAATGCCAGCGGCCGCTGGTCGGCGGCCGCGCCCGGCGCGGCGGCGCGGCGACGAGCGACCATGGACTTCAAGCTCGACATCGCCGACGGCGGCGCGCTGCTCGCACGGCTCGGCCAGGGCGAGGTGGTGCGCGGCGCCAAGGGCCAGCTGGCCGGACAGGTGAGCTGGCTCGGTTCGCCGCTGGCGATCGACTACGCCAGCCTGGGTGGACAGGTCCGCGTGGCGGTCGAGGGAGGGCAGTTCCTGCAGGCCGATCCCGGCATGGCCAAGCTGCTGGGCGTGCTCAGCCTGCAGTCGCTGCCGCGTCGCCTGCTGCTCGATTTCCGTGACGTGTTCGAGCGAGGCTTCGTGTTCGACAACATCACCGGCGACGTCAGCATCGCGCAGGGCGTGGCGAGCACACGCAACCTGCGGATGCGCGGCGTGCAGGCCGTGGTGCTGATGGAAGGCAGCGCCGACGTCGAGCACGAGACCCAGGACCTGCGCGTCTGGGTGGTGCCCGAGATCAATGCCGGAGCGGCTTCGCTCGCGGTGGCGGCCATCAACCCGGCGGTCGGCCTGGGCAGCTTCGTCGCGCAGTGGCTGTTGCGCCGGCCCATCATGAACGCGGGCACGCGCGAATTCCACGTCACCGGACCGTGGGCCGAGCCCAAGGTCGAGCGCATCGAGCGCAAACTCGGCGACGCGGTGCCGACCGACGAGGCGGCCTCGGCGCCGGCGTCCAAGGAGTCGCCATGAAGATCGCAGCCGTGCAGATGGTGTCCACGCCGCGCGTCGCGGAGAACCTGGCGCGGGCCCGGGCGCTGATCGGCCGGGCGGCCGACGCCGGGGCCGAGCTGGTGGCTCTGCCGGAGTACTTCTGCCTGATGGGCCAGCGCGACACCGACAAGCTCGACGTGGCCGAGGCCGACGGCAGCGGCCCGATCCAGGACCTGCTGGCCGCCGCTGCCCGCGAGTGCGGCGTGTGGCTGGTGGGCGGCACGCTGCCCTTGCGCATCGACGGGCGCCGCGACCGGGCCCACAACACCACGCTAGTGTTCGGCCCCGACGGCCGGCGCGTGGCGCGCTACGACAAGGTCCACCTGTTCCGCTTCGACGACGGCGAGCGACGCTACGACGAGGCCGCCACGCTGCTGCCGGGCGCCACGCCGGTGGCCTTCGCGCTCACCGACCGCGCCGGGCACACCTGGCGTGTCGGCCTCAGCATCTGCTACGACCTGCGCTTTCCCGAGCTGTACCGCGCGCTCTGCGTGCCGCCCTGCGACCTGCTGCTGGTGCCGGCCGCCTTCACCTACCCCACCGGCCAGGCGCACTGGGAGCTGTTGCTGCGCGCGCGGGCGGTCGAGAACCAGTGCATGGTGCTGGCGCCGGCGCAGGGCGGCCGCCACGAGAACGGCCGCCGCACCTGGGGTCACACGATGATCGTCGGCCCCTGGGGCGACGTGCTGGCGGTGCAGGCCGAGGACGAGGGTGTGGTGATCGCGAGCCTCGACGCTGCCCGCATGGCGCAGGTGCGCGCGCAACTGCCTGCGCTGCAGCACCGCGTGCTGTAGCGCCGCTGCACGCGGCCGCGTCAGCGCCAGCCGAACATCATCTGCCGAGCCAGCAGTCGCTTGGCCGGCGACAACGCCTGCAGCGCCGCCAGACCCAGCCCGCGGGCGCTGGCCAGGCCGGGCAGCGGCCAGGTGAAGCTGCGGGCCAGGAAGTCGGTGGCGGCGATCAGCGCCCAGCGATCCGGGGCACGTTGCCATTCCACCCGCTTCAGCACGGCATCGAAGTCGCCCGCCGCGGCCGGTGCCGCCTGCAGCGCGGCGACCAGCGCATGCGCGTCGCGCAGCCCGAGGTTCAGTCCCTGGCCGGCCACCGGGTGCAACGTCTGGGCCGCATTGCCGATGCGCACCGTGCGGCCCTCGACCAGCGTGCGCTCGGCATTGAGCCCGAGCGCGAAGCGCTTGAGCGGCGTGATCGCCACGAGGCGGCCGACGCGAGGAGGGAACACCTGGTTCAGCACCGCGAGGCGCTGCGCGTCGTCGAGATCGTGCACCGGGTCGTCGGCGGCATCGACGCACCATACGAGCGCCGCGCGCGCGGCGCCATCGAGCGGCGGCAGCGGCAGCAGCGCCGCCGGACCCTGCGGGGTGAAGCGCTCGTAGGCGGTGCCGGCCGTCGCCGGGTCGCCCGGGCCGGCCAGCGTGACCTGGCCGACCCAGGCGGTCTGGCGGTAGTCGTGCGCCAGTGCCTTGCGCGCCTGCGTCGAGAACACGCCGCCTTCGGCCACCACCGCCAGGTCGTGCAGCTCGGCGATGCCGGCGTCGACCTCCACACCCCCCGCAGCCGGCTTGAGCGCCGCGACCGGCGTGCCGAAGCGGGCCGACAGCCGCCGCGGCTCCTTGGCCACGGCCTCGAACCAGGCGGCTTGCAGCGGCGCGACGATCGCACCGTAGCTGGCCACTGCGCCGAGCTGGTCGACGCCGCACTCGGTCGCCGTCAGCAGCAGCTCGGGTGGCGGCAGACGCAGCACCGAAGCCAGGCCACTCAGCAGCAGCGCGGGCTGCTGCTGCGACACGTGCACCGCGGTAATCGCCGTGCTGGCCGGCGCGATGCTCGGCCAGACGCCCAGGCGCTCGAACTCCTGCACGCTGCCGAGCGAGAGCGCCAGCGTGCGCGGATCGCGCGACACGTCCAGGTCGGCGGGCCGCGCGTCGAACACGTGCACGCGGGCCTCAGGCAGCGCGCGCGCCGCGTGCAGCGCCAGCGCCAGCCCCACCGGACCGGCGCCGACCACCGCGAGTGAAAGTTCTGCTGCCATGACCCGCCCTGCTGGCGGCCAGCCGG
The DNA here is from genome assembly GCF_000576205.1 of Methylibium sp. T29. NCBI lineage: Bacteria > Pseudomonadati > Pseudomonadota > Betaproteobacteria > Burkholderiales > Sphaerotilaceae > Methylibium > Methylibium sp. T29. The sequence goes on from NZ_AZND01000149.1 coordinate 3,489, forward strand.
CACGCCCCCGGAAGAGGGGCGGCGCGACCCGGACCGCGGTCTATGATCCCGCCGCTATTGTGTTCGCTTCCCTCGCTGCAACCCGCTTCACTGGAGGTTCCCCATGGCGCTGATGGATTTCATCAAGAAGCAGTTCATCGACATCCTCGAATGGACCGAGGGCGACGACGGCACGCTGGCCTGGCGCTACCCGATGGCCGGCAACGAGATCCAGTACGGCGGCTCGCTGACGGTGCGCGAATCGCAGATGGCGGTGTTCGTCAACGAGGGCAAGGTGGCCGACGTGTTCGGCCCCGGCATGTACAAGCTCACCACCCAGACGCTGCCGGTGCTGACCTACCTGAAGAACTGGGACAAGCTGTTCCAGTCGCCGTTCAAGAGCGACGTGTACTTCTTCAGCACGCGCCAGCAGATCGACCAGCGCTGGGGCACGACCCAGCCGGTGACGATCCGCGACAAGGACTTCGGCGCGGTGCGCCTGCGCGCCTTCGGTAACTACGCCTACCGCGTGGCCGATCCCAGGCTGTTCCACACCGAGATCTCGGGCACGCGCGAGCGCTATACCGTGGCCGACCTCGACGGCCAGCTGCGCGCGCTGATGCTGCAGCACATCAGCGACGCGGTGGCCTCCAGCGGCGTGCCCTTCCTCGACCTGGCGGCCAATCAGGTCGAGTTCGCGCAGCAGCTCGCCACCGTCACCGCGCCGGCCTTCGAGAAGATCGGCCTGAAGCTCGAGGGCGTGACGGTGCAGAACGTCTCGCTGCCCGAGGAGCTGCAGAAGGTGCTCGACCAGAAGATCGGCATGGGCATGGTCGGCGGCGACATGGGCAAGTTCATGCAGTACCAGACGGCGCAGGCGATCCCGAAGTTCGCCGAAGGCGGCGGAGCCGGTGGCGGCAGCGGTATCGCGGGCGACGCGATGGGCCTGGGCGCGGGCGTCGCGCTCGGTCAGGTGCTGGCGCAGAACCTGCAGCAGGGCCTGCAGGGCGGCGGCGTGGCGGCGGCCCCCGCCGCGCCGGCCGCGATCGCGCCCGACCAGGTGATGGCGACGATCGAGAAGCTTGCCGACCTGAAGGCCAAGGGCATCCTCACCGACGAGGAGTTCGCGGCGAAGAAGGCCGAGCTGCTGAAGAAGCTGGTGTGAGGTGATGGCGGGCCCTGACTCACACGGCTGAGCCTTGGCCACCGATCCCTCGCCCCAGCGCGCCTACCGCGCCGCCTGCCCCAACTGCGGCGCGGCGGTCGAGTTCCGTTCGGCCGCGTCGGCGCTGGCCGTCTGCAGCTACTGCCGCAGCACGCTGCTGCGCGAGGGCGACGCGCTGCGGCGCATCGGCCAGAGTGCCGAGCTGTTCGACGACCACAGCCCGTTGCAGCTCGGCACCGCCGGGCGCTGGCAGGGTGCGGCGTTCACGCTGGTCGGCCGGCTGCAGGTGCGCTATGCGGGCGGCAGCTGGAACGAATGGCATGCGCTGTTCGACAGCGCCGACCCGACCGACGCCGCGCCGCGCTCCGGCTGGCTCAGCGAGGACAACGGGGGCTACGTCTTCGGCTTCGAGGCGCCGGCGCCACCCGAGGCCCTGCCGCCGCCCGAGGCGCTGCGCGTTGGCGCGCAGCAGGTGCTGGGCCGCGAGAGCTGGTCGGTCGCCAGCGTCACCACAGCCAGGCTGGGGGCCGCCGAGGGCGAGCTGCCCTTCGTGCCGGTGCTGGAGCGCGCCTATGTCGTGGCCGAACTGCGCAATGCGCGCGGCGAGGTCGCCAGCATCGACTACGGCCCGGCCAGCGAAGGCCGGCCGCCGCGCTGGTACGTCGGCCGCGGCCTGCAGCTCGCCGAGCTGACGCTGTCGGGCCTGCGCGAGGACGGCAGCACGCGCGATCTGAAGGGGCGCACGCTCGCCTGCCCGAGTTGCGGTGCGTCGGTGGCGGTGCAGCTCGACAGCACGCAGTCGATCGTCTGCGCGCAGTGCCATGCGGTGGTCGATCTGGGCGCACCCGGCGCGCAGGGCGCGGGTGCCGACCTGAAGCACTACGCCCAGGACACCCCGGGCGTCGCCGGCGGCGAGCCGCTGATCGCGCTGGGCCGCAGCGGCACGCTGACCCTCGGCGCTGGCGGGCCGCTCCCCTGGCAGGTGGTCGGCTACGTCGAGCGCTGCACGCTGCCCGAGGCCGGCGACGACGAGCAGAGCTTCTGGCGCGAGTACCTGCTCTACAACCGCCAGGCCGGCTTCGCCTTCCTGGTCGATGCCGAGGACGGCTGGAGCTGGGTGCGGCCGCTGACCGGCGCGCCGCAGGTCAGCGGCGCCACCGCCCGCTGGCAGGGCGACAGCTACCGCGAGATCTACCGCTACAGCGGCCAGATCACCTACGTGCTCGGCGAGTTCTACTGGCGGCTGGCGCGCGGCGAGCGCACCCGCAACACCGATTACCGCGGCCCCGGCGGCAAGCAGCTCAACCGCGAGCAGACCGGCGAGGGCGGTGACGCGAGGTCACCTGGTCGGCCGGCGCGGCGCTCGACGCCGACCTGCTGTTCAAGGCCTTCAAGCTCGACGACGGCCAGCGCGCCGCGCTGCAGCGCGACGCCAAGCCGGTGTCGACAAAGGGCTTCGGCGGCATGGCCGGGCTGTTCCTCTTCCTGCTGTTCGTTGTGGTCGTCTTCTCGATGGTGCGTTGCGGCCGCGACGACTGCAGCGAGCTGCGCCGCACCTACGGCGAGGCCAGCAACGAGTATCAGAGTTGCGCGCGCAACAGCGGCAGCGGCGTGCGCAGCTCGGGCGGGTCCTACGGCGGTTTCAGCACCGGTGGCGGCGGGCACAAGTAAGCTGCCCTCGATTCATCAACACAGGAGCGACGCATCATGATGGGTTTGGAGTGGCTGAGGCCAGGGGTCTTCTTCGGCTCGATCCTGTTCGCGCTGATCGGCGTGCTGGTGTTCTGGATCTGTTTCGTGATCATCGACAAGCTCACGCCCTACGACCTGTGGGCCGAGATCGTCGAGAAGCAGAACAAGGCGCTGGCGCTGGTGGTGGCGGCGATGTGCCTGGCGATCGGACTGATCGTCGCCGCGGCGATCCATGGCTGACCGCGCGCACCGGCGCAGCCGGCCGGCGCGTGAGCGAACCGGCGGCACTCGATGGCGCGGCCGACGGCCGCGCCGCAGCAGCGGTGCGGCCGGCCGAGGTGGCCTTGCTCGCCTCGGTGTTCGTCGTCGCGGCCTGCGGCCTGGTCTACGAGCTCGCAGCAGGGGCGCTGGCGAGCTACCTGCTCGGCGACTCGGTCCTGCAATTCAGCACCGTCATCGGCGCCTACCTGTTCGCGATGGGCATCGGCTCCTGGCTGTCGCGCCACATCGAGCGCCAACTGGTCGCGAACTTCCTGCGCATCGAGCTGCTGGTCGGCCTGATCGGCGGGCTGATGCCGGCGGCGCTGTTCGTCGCGCACAGCCTGCTGCCGGTCAGCGCGGTCGCGCCCTTCCGTGCCCTGCTCTACGGGCTGGTGCTGGCGGTGGGCATCCTGGTGGGCCTGGAGATCCCGCTGGTGATGCGCCTGCTCAAGCGCCACTTCAGCGAGCGTTACGCGCTGAAGGACCTGGTGTCGCAGGTGCTGACCTTCGACTATCTCGGTGCGCTGGCCGTGTCGGTCGCCTTCCCGCTGCTGCTCGTGCCGCAGCTCGGGCTGGTCCGCACCGGCGTGGTGTTCGGCCTGCTGAACGTCGCCGTCGCGGTGTGGGCGCTGTGGCTCTTCCGGGCCGAACTGAGGGCCTGGCGCGCGCATGCGCTGGCCTGCGCTGCCGTGCTCGCGGCGCTCGGTGCTGCGCTGATCGGGGCCGACCGGCTCACGACCTGGGCCGAGGACCGCTTCTACGGCGACCGCATCGTCTTCAGCCAGAGCTCGCCCTACCAGCGCGTCGTCGTCACGTCGGGGGCGGCCGGCGTGCGGCTGTTCCTCAACGGCAACCTGCAGTTCCACTCGCGCGACGAGTACCGCTACCACGAGGCGCTGGTGCATCCGGCGATGGCGGCGCATGGCGCGCCCAAGCGGGTGCTGGTGCTCGGCGGCGGCGACGGCATGGCGGTGCGCGAGGTGCTGAAGCACCCGACGGTCGAGCACGTCACGCTGGTCGAGCTGGACCCGGCGATGACGCGCCTGTTCTCGACCGAACCGCTGCTGATCGCACTGAATGGCGGGGCGCTGAAGTCGCCCAAGCTCACGATCGTCAACGACGATGCCTTCGGCTGGCTGGACCGCCACGACGCGCTGTTCGACGTGATCGTGGTCGACTTCCCCGACCCCAGCAACCACGCGATCGGCAAGCTCTACTCGACCAGCTTCTACGCGCTGATGGCCCGCCATCTCGCGGCCTCCGGCTACGCGGTGGTGCAGACCACCTCGCCGCTGATCGCGCGCAAGAGCTTCTGGACGGTGGTGAGCACCATCGAGGCCGTGGGCCTGCAGGCGACGCCCTATCACGCGCACGTGCCGAGCTTCGGCGAATGGGGCTTCGTGTTGGCCGGTCAACGTCCGCTGGCCACGCCGCGCCGACTGCCCGAGGGCTTGCGCTTCCTGACCGTCGAGGGCCTGCCCGCGCTGTTCGACTTCCCGCCCGACATGGCCCGCGTGCCCGCCGAGCCCAACCGCCTCAGCACCCAGGGGCTGGTGCACACCTTCGAAGAGGAATGGGGCCGCGTCCACCAGTGAGTGCCGCACGCCGTGCGCTGCTGGCGGCCGGCGGCGCGCTGGCCACCTGGCCGTGGCTGGCCGGTTGCGAGCGCGCGCCGGTCGAGGTGC
>NZ_AZND01000150.1:0-8188 GCF_000576205.1 Methylibium sp. T29
CCGCGCGGGCCGCTGCGCTGGCCTGGATGCCCGCCGCGCTGTGGGGCATCGGAGGCGTGCTCGTTGCGCTGCTCGCGCGCCGCAGCGCGCGGCCGGACTGAGTGGCCTATTTGCCCCAGGAGTCCTTCAGGCCAGTGATGCGGTTGAAGACGGGTTGGCCCGTCCGGTGGGCCTTCGAGTCGGCGACGAAGTAGCCGTGTCGCTCGAACTGCAGACGTGACTCGGGCATCACCCGACCGACCGATGCCTCGACGTAGCCGGCCACCACGCGCCGGCTGTCCGGATTCAGCACCGTCAGGAAGTCGCGCCCGCCGGCGTCGGGTTGCGCCTCGGTGAACAGGCGGTCGTAGAGCCGCAGCTCGGCCGGCACCGCCTCGTGCACGCCCACCCAGGTGATCGTGCCCTTGACCTTCACCGCGTCGGCGCCGGGCGTGCCGCTCTTGGTGTCCGGCACCACCGTGGCGAGCACCGCGACGATGCGGCCGTCGGCGTCCTTCTCGCAACCGGAGCACTCCACCACCACGCCGTACTTCAGCCGCACCTTGTTGCCGGGGAATAGGCGGAAGAATCCCTTCGGCGGCTGCTCGGCGAAGTCGCCGCGCTCGATCCAGACCTCGGGGCCGAGCGTGAACTCGCGCGAGCCCAGCTCGGGCAGGTGAGGGTGGGCCGGCGCGTGGCAGGGCTCCAGGTGGTCGGCGCTGCCGAACACCTCGGCCCAGTTCGTGAGCTTGAGCTTCAACGGATCGAGGACAGCCATCGCGCGCGGCGCCTTGCCTTCCAGGTCGTCGCGCAGTGCGGCGTCGAGCGTGGCGTAGTCGATCCAGCTGTAGTCTTTGCTGACGCCGATGCGCTCGCAGAACAGCTGAATGCTCTCGGGCGTGTAGCCGCGCCGGCGCAGTCCGACGAGGGTGGGCATGCGCGGGTCGTCCCAGCCGTCAACGTGGCCCTCGTCCACCAGTTGCTTGAGCTTGCGCTTGCTGGTGACCACGTAGGTCAGGTTGAGCCGCGCGAATTCGTGCTGGTGCGGCCGCGGCTGCGCCAGCAGGCCCAGCGTGCACAGCGTGTCGAGCAGCCAGTCGTAGAACGGGCGCTGGTCCTCGAACTCCAGTGTGCAGATGCTGTGGGTGATGCCCTCCAGCGCGTCCTCGATCGGGTGCGCGTACGTGTACATCGGGTAGATGCACCAGGTGTCGCCGGTGTTATGGTGCGTCGCGCGCTTGATGCGGTAGATGGCCGGGTCGCGCAGGTTGATGTTGGGCGAGGCCATGTCGATGCGCGCGCGCAGCACCGCGGCGCCGTCGGCGAGCTGGCCGTCGCGCATGGCCCGAAAGCGCGCCAGGTTCTCGGCCGGCGTTCGGCTGCGGAACGGGCTGTCGGTGCCGGGCGTGTTGAAGTCGCCGCGCGTGGCGCGCATCTGCTCCGCGCTCTGCTCGTCCACGTAGGCGAAGCCCGCGGTGACCAGGGCCTCGGCGGCGCGGTACATGAAGTCGAAATAGTCGCTGGCGTAGTACAGGTGCTCCACCGGCGTCTCGGGGTGGGCGGGATCGCGCCCCTGCCAGTCGAAGCCGAGCCACTTGACGGCGTCGACGATGGCGTCGACGTACTCCTGCTCTTCCTTCTCGGGATTGGTGTCGTCGAAACGCAGGTGGCACACACCGCCGTAATCGCGCGCCAGCCCGAAATTCAGGCAGATGCTCTTCGCGTGGCCCACGTGCAGGTAACCGTTGGGCTCGGGCGGGAAACGGGTACGGATCTTCGCGGCGTCGAGCGGTGCGCCGGCGTGGTGGGCGGCGTCGCCGGGCGATCCGGCGTGGCGGCGACCGGCGTAGGTGCCGGCTTCCAGGTCGCGCTCGATGATGCCGCGCAGGAAATTGCCGGGGCGGTGCGGCTCGGCGGAGGCGTCGCCCGGGCCGGGCTTCTTGGGAGCGTGGTTCATGGCGGGCGGGAAAGGGAAGCGGTCATTCTAAGGAGCGCCCTCGTGCCGGCGCCGGAGCGTTGCATTCACAAAACTTCACCCGTTTTCTTGCATCTGGATACGGATCGCTGTGAACCTGACCAGGGGCTGACCCGTTCTTAGCAGCAAGGACATGAAAACCTTCCCCTTGGAAGCGTCCTGACAAGGAGACCGTATGAAGCAAGCGATCCGCAAGACCCTGGCCGTCGCCGCACTCGGCCTCGCCGGGCTGGCCGCCACCGGTGCGGCGCATGCCGGCGGCGTGAACTGGCACATCGGCATCAACCTGCCGGGCATCTTCTATCCGGCGCCGCCGGTGGTCTACGCACCGCCACCGGTGGTCTACGCACCGCCACCGGTCGTCTACGCCCCGCCGCCGCCGGTTTACTACCGCCCGGCGCCCATCGTCTACCAGCCGGCACCGGTCTATGTGCAACCGGCACCGCGCGGCTACTGGCGTGAGGGCCGCTGGCACGACCACGGTCGTCGAGACGGCTACCGCGATGGCTATCGCGATCGCAACGGCGACGGGCGGCCCGACCGCTACCGCTACTGAGCGACCGACCGGCCCAGCCGGTCGGTCGAGCGGCCTCCCTTAGAATTCAGGCCCATCGAGATCGTGCCATCAGGGAGTCGCGTGCCGTCCGTCCAAGTCACCCCGTCCGCTGCCGGCGCAACGCTGGAACAGTCCGCATCGGAACATGAACTGGCGGTGCTGCTGGTCGAAGCGTTGAACCTGGAGGTCGCACCGGCCGACATCGATCCGAACGCGCCGCTGTACGGCGAAGGCCTCGGCCTCGATTCGATCGACATCCTCGAAGTCGCGCTCGAGGTCTCCCGGCGCTACGGCTTCCAGTTGCGATCCGACGACGAGAACAACCAGCTGATCTTCCAGTCCCTGCGCAGTCTTGCGACGCATGTCGCGAAACACCGCAGCACCTGAGAGCCAGAGCGTCCCCATGCCGAACGGGCGCCTCAGTCTCGGGCTGCTGGCGGCAGCGGCCTACGCAGTCCTTTCCCACTGGCTGATGGTGCACGCGGCCAATCGGCCGTGGGCCATCGCGGCGCTGTTCGGTCCGCTGCTGCTGGCGGCGCTGGGCTTCGCGCTGCGGCAGCGCAACGGGCCGCTGCTCGCGGGGCTCGCGTTCGCGCTGCTCGGGCTCTATGGCATCGTCGAGCGCGGCGGCGTCGGCGACGTGAACCGGTTGTACGTGCTGCAGCACGCCGGCATCCATTTCGCGTTGTTCGTCAGCTTTGCGGCCTCGCTACGGCCGGGGCGGCTGTCACTGATCGGCGGCGTGGCGCAGCGCGTGCACGGCGGATCGCCGCTGTCGCCCGAGATGGTGCGCTACACCGGCAAGGTCACGCGCCTGTGGGCCGGTTACTTCCTCGCGATGACGTTGGCCTCGCTGTGCGTCTATGTGCTGGCACCGTGGAGCGTCTGGTCGCTGCTCGCCAACCTGGTCACGCCGGTGCTGATCGCCGCATTGTTCGTCGGTGAACACCTGCTGCGCTACCGCCTGCACCCCGAATTCGAACGCGCCACGCTGGCCGCGGCCGTGCGCGCCTACAGCCACAAGCCGGTGAACGGCGACGCCGCGGGGCGATGAGCGAGGTGGTCGCCTTGAGCACTGCCGGGCCCGCGTTGCTGCCGCTGATCGAACGCGCCGACCTCGACGCGCCGCTGGCCTGGCGCGCGGGTGTCGCTGTCAGCGCGCGCCGGTTCCTGGCCGACGTGGCGGCGCAGGCCGCATGCTTGCCGGCCGCCGGCCCGCTGGTCAACCTGTGCGGCGACCGCTATCGCTTCGCGGTCGGCCTGGGCGCAGCGCTGCTGCGCGGTCGGACCAGCCTGTTGCCGCCGAACGCGCTGCCCGACACGCTGTCGCGCCTGCGCGGGTCCTGGCCAGCGCTCGAAGCCTTGACCGACGATGAAGCGCTGGAAGTCGACGGCGTGCCGCTGCTGCGGGCGTTGACCGATGCGGAGACGCCGGGTTCGGCAACGGTGCCGCGCATCGCGGCCGACCTGGAAGCCGCCTGCCTGCTGACCTCGGGGTCCACCGGCGAGCCGCAGCCGCACGCGAAATCCTGGGGTGCAGTGGTCGCCAACATCCGGGCCGCGTCGCTGCGCCTCGCCGAGGTGCTGGAGCGCCCGTCGCTGGCCGGCCTGAACCTCGTGGCCACGGTGCCGGCGCAGCACAGCTACGGCTTCGAGTCGAGCGTGCTGCTGGCCCTGCTGGGTGGTGCGGCCTTGGACAGCGGGCGGCCGTTCTACCCGGCCGACATCGTTCAGGCGCTGGCGCGCCTGCCGCGACCGCGCGCGCTGGTCACCACGCCGTTTCACTTGAAGACGCTGCTGCTGTCCGGCGTGGCGCTGCCGTCGACCGACCTGCTGCTGTGCGCGACCGCGCCGCTGTCGCCGCAGCTCGCGCTGCAGGCCGAGCGCGCCTTCGGCGGGCCGCTGGTCGAGATCTATGGTTGCACCGAGGCCGGGCAGGTGGCGACGCGCCGCACGGTGCATGGCGAGTCGTGGCAGACCTTCGGCGCGCTGCGCGTGCACAGCGAAGGCGAGGGCGAGTCCGAGCGCTTCATCGTCGACGGCGGCCACGTGCTGCAGCCGACGCCGCTCGCCGACGTGCTGGAGCTCGAAGGCGCGCAGCGCTTCCGGCTGCTCGGGCGCGCCAACGACCTGATCCACGTGGCCGGCAAGCGCAGTTCGCTGGCGCATCTGAACTACCACCTCAACAGCATCGAGGGTGTGGTCGACGGCGCCTTCTGGCTGCCCGAGGACGTGGCCGACGGCGTGGTCCGGCCGGTGGCCTTCGTCGTGGCGCCGGGACTGAGCAGCGCGCGGATCATCGCGGCCCTGCGTGCACGGCTCGAGGCGGTGTTCGTGCCGCGCCGCGTGCTGCACGTCGATGCGCTGCCGCGCGAGGCGACCGGCAAGCTCACCAGCGGTGCGCTGGCGCAGTTCGCGCGGGCACGGCTCGACCGGCAGGCCGCACCGTGAACGAACCGGCCGTGCACCTCACGCGCCGCGTGGCGCACGACCATCCGGCGTTCGCCGGGCATTTTCCGGGGCAGCCGCTGTGGCCCGGCGTGCTGTTGCTGGCCGAAGTGATGGAGGCGTTGCAGGCCGCGCCGGCACTGGCGGCGCGCCTGGGCGAGCGGCCGACGCTGGCGCAGGCGAAGTTCCTCGCGCCGGTAGGCCCGGGCGACACGCTGGTCGTGTTGCTGTACGACGAGCCGCGCGGCCTGCGCTTCGAGCTGCGGCGCGGTGAGGTGCTGGCGGCCAGCGGCCTGCTGCTGCCGGAGGCCGCGGCATGAGCGCGGGCTCGCACACCAGCCGCCACGGCGATGCCGTCCCGGCCGACTGGACCCGCGAACCCGAGCGCAGCAACGCGACCGCGCTGCGCGTGATGAGCTGGATCGCGCTGCACTGCGGGCGACGCGTCGCACGCTGGGTGCTGCACCCCATCACGCTGTACTTCCTGCTGTTCGCGGCTGGCCCTCGGCGCCACTCGCGCCGCTACCTGGGCCGCGCACTGGGGCGTCCCGCCCGACTGGCCGATGCCTATCGGCAGGTGCATGCCTTCGCGTCGACGATCCTCGATCGCGTCTACTTCCTCAGCGGGCGCATGGACCTGTTCGATGTGCAGGTGCACGGCGAATCGCTGATCGACGCCACGCTGGCCGACGGCGAGGTGCTTTCCTGGTGGGGGCGCACCTGGGCAGCTTCGAGGCGCTGCACGTGGTGGGCCGCACGCGCCCGGCGCTGCGCATCGCGATGGTGATGTACCCCGACAACGCCCGCCTCATCAACAGCGCGCTGGCCGCGGTGGCACCCGACTTCCGGGCCGACATCATCGCGCTCGGCCGCATGGACTCGATGCTGGCGATCCGCGACTGGCTGGACGCCGGCGGGTTGGCCGGCATGCTGGCCGACCGCTCGCTGCCCGAAGGCAGCTCGACCCGCTCGAGCAGCGTCAGCCTGCCGTTTCTCGGGCAGCCTGCGGAATTCAACGACGGCCCGTTCCGGCTCGCCGCGCTGCTGCGACGGCGCGTCGTGTTCATGACCGGGCTCTACCTGGGCGGCAACCGCTACGAGGTCCGCTTCGCGCCGCTGGCCGATTTCAGCGAGCGTGCCGGTGACCCGGCCGAGCGCGAGCGGCAGATCCGAGCGGCGCTGCAGGCCTATGCCGATCGGCTCGAGGCACTGTGCCGTGAACACCCCTACAACTGGTTCAATTTCCATGACTTCTGGCGCGAGGATGCACCCCGTCGTTGAACGACGCCGCTGCCTGCATCGCCTCGTGCAGGTGGGGGCCTGGCTGGCGCTGGGAGCGCCCGGCGTGGCGTCGGCCGCGGGGCCGGTCTTCGAGTTGCCGGAGCTGATGGCGCTGCTGGCCCGCCAACGCAGCGGCGAAGCCCGCTTCACCGAACTGCGCCATGTGCAGGGCCTGGATCAGCCGCTGGAAGCCAGCGGCACGCTCAGCTTCGCGGCGCCGGACCGCTTCTCGCGGCAGACGCTGAAGCCGCGCCCCGAATCGATGGTGGTGGAGGGCAACACGCTCACCATCCAGCGCAGCGGCCGCAGCCGCAGCTTCGCGCTCGACGCGACGCCCGAACTGGTGGCGCTGGTGGAGGCGGTGCGCGGCACGCTGACCGGCAACGCGCAGACGCTGACGCGCTATTTCCGCACCACGCTCGCTGGCAGTGCGGACAAGTGGACGCTCGACCTCGTGCCGGCCGACAGCCGGCTGGCGGGCCAGGTGCGCAGCGTGCGCATCGCCGGCCAGCAGGGCGCGCTGTACAGCATCGAGATGCTGCTGGTGGGCGGTGACCGCTCCGTGATGAGCATCGAACCGCTGCCCGCCAGCGCGTCGGCCTCGGCCCCGGTGCGGCCCTGATGCGTCCCGCCACGCCGTGGCCGCATCGGCGCGCCTGGATCGTGCTGACGCTGTGGCTCGCCGGCATGCTGGCGGGGGGCGCGCTGATTGCCCGCACCGGCTTCAGCACCGACCTGTCGGCCTTCCTTCCGGCGCGCCCCGATGCGAGGCAGCGCGTGCTGATCGAGCAATTGCAGAACGGCGTGGCGGCCCGCACGCTGCTGGTCGGCATCGACGGTGGCGATGCCGCGCAGCGGGCCCAGGCCTCGCGCACGCTGGCCGCGGCCCTGCGTGACAGCGGCCGTTTCGACCAGGTACAGAACGGCGATCGCAGCCCGGGCTCCGGCGAATGGGCCGCCGCCGGCACGTGGCTGGTCGAGCATCGCTACCAGCTCAGTCCGGCAGTGACGCCGGAGCGGTTCAGCGTCGCGGGGCTGCGGAACGCGATCGACGAGACGCTGTCGCTTCTGGGCACACCGGCCGGCAACGCGGTCAAGCCGCTGCTCGAGCGCGATCCGACCGGCGAGATGCAGCGCATCGCCGAATCGCTGATCCCGGCCAGCGCGCCGCGCAGCGAGGAGGGCGTCTGGGTCGCCCGCACCGCGCCGCGCGCCTTGCTGCTGCTCACCACGCACGCCGCCGGCGCCGATCTCGACGGCCAGGCCGACACGGTGGCGCAGGTGGAGCGGGCCTTCGCGCCGCTGGCCGCGCAGGGGCTGACGCTTCAGCTCAGCGGCGCGCCGGTGTTCGCGGTGCACAGCCGTGCGCAGATCGAGCACGAGGCCATCCAGCTGGCCCTCGTCGGCAGCCTGGTGATGGGCAGCCTGCTGCTGCTGGCGTTCGCATCGCTGCCTGCACTGGCGGTGGCGCTGCTGCCGGTGGCGACCGGCATCGTCGCCGGCATCGCGGCGGTGAGTGTCGGCTTCGGCACGGTGCACGGTTTCACGCTGGCCTTCGGCAGCACGCTGATCGGCGAGGCGGTCGATTACGCGATCTACTACCTGATCCAGGCGCGCGGGGCCGCGGCACCCGGCGGCGGCTGGCAGCGCTGGTTGAAGGACAACTGGCCCACGGTGCGGCTGGGCCTGCTCACGTCGGTGTGCGGCTTCGCGGCACTGGCGTTCTCGGGCTTTCCGGGCCTGGCGCAGCTGGGGGTGTTCTCGATGGCCGGGCTCACCGGTGCCGCACTGGCGACTCGCTTCGTGCTGCCGGTGCTGGTGCCCGACGGCGCGGCCGGGCGAGGGCTGCGTCAGTCGATGGGTCGCTGGGCCGGCGCCGTGCTGCGGCGGTTGCCGCGGCTGCGCGTGGCCTTCTTCCTGCTCGGCGCCGCGGCGTTGCTGTTGCTGGC
>NZ_AZND01000151.1:0-8140 GCF_000576205.1 Methylibium sp. T29
GCCGCCACCGCGGCCGCGAACCGGCGGCGCATCAAGGCCGCACCCCGCGGGCCTGCACCATCACGGCAGGATCGCGCAGCGTCTGCGGGTCGAGGCGGCGCACGAAGCAGAACAGCGTGTTGTCGGTCGGGTCGTTGTCCTGCAGCACGCGGTGCCCGGTGTCGTCGAAGCCCTGCGCCTGGAGCCGGTCGACCCAGGTCTTGGCCGACTCGAAGAATCGCAGCTCGGCCCGGTTGGTCTCCCAGCTCTCGCCCAGGCCGGCGTTGAAGACGGTGTGCGCCAGCGACACCAGCACGCGCAGTTCGTCGCTGCGCACGTCGTGGTCGCGCACGATGAAGGCGCCGCCAGGGCGCAACACGCGCCGCACCGACTGCAGGAAATACCCCAGCCGATCGGCCGTCATGTGGTGCAGGCCCACGTAGCAGGTCACGAGGTCGAGACTCGCATCGGCGATGCCGGGCCCGAGCGGCGCGTAATCGGACAGCGGCACGTGCACGCCGAGCCGGCCGATCTGCCCGCGCTCCATGATGTCGACCGGCGAGAACGTCTGCGGCTGCTCGTCGATGAAGTAGCGCGGACCGCGCAGCTCCAGCGCAGAGGCCAGGCCGCGGTAGTAGCGGCCCTTGGAGCCGATCTCCGCATAGCCGTCGAACTTGCGGCGTCCGCCCAGCACCTGCAGCGTCTGCCGCGTCATCTCGGCCTTCTGCCTGAACAGCGAGGGCAGCGCGTAGCGCAGGTCGGCCGTGGCCGGCTTGATGCTCTTGAGCTCGCGCTGGATGTGACGGTAGACGGTCTCTTCGTCGGCGTGCAGCCGGCAGGCCTCGCCGATCAGGTGGTGGAAGCGGTCTTCCGGTGCGACGCGGAACACGTTCTGCAGGAAACGGTAGAACGCATCGGACAGCTCGACGTCACCGAACACCTGGTGAAACTCGCTGGCCGGCGCTGGCGCTGCGGGCGGCGTGCCGCGGTCGAGCCAGGCGCGGTAGTACTTGTCCCAGAGCACGTTGGTGAAGCGGAAGTTCGGGTCGACCTCCCACTTCAGCGCGAACAGGTGCGCCGCCTTCGGATAGGCGCGGTGGAACTGCTCGACCGTGCCATGCGGCTGGTACGGCAGGTAGTAGGTGCCGCCGACCGACAGCGCGGCGTCGATCAGCTCGCGGGTCCACACGCCGACCCGGCTGCGGGCGTTCTCGCGCGTACGCTGCTTGTGGTACAGCACGAAGGCGAAGGTCTCGGTCGGCGCCCAGCCGAGCGCGGTGTCGGGATCGGGCATCGCGTGCCGGATCGAGATGTTCAGGGCGTTGACGCGGTGGCGGTTCAGCACCGCGGCCATCTTCGGCACGAACTCCAGCAGCCGCTCGACCGGGATGAAGTACTCCTGCAGCACATAGGTGCGCTCGGTGCGCGACGGCGGCTCGAGCTCGGCCACGTCGTAGCCGGCCTCGTAGTTGCGCCAGTGCACCTTCTTGCGCAGGTAGAGCAGCGGATCGACGACCTTCTCGCGCCGCTCCTTGCCGAACGGCGTTTCCGACACGGCCCACAGGAAGTACTGGTGCAGCGGGTAGGCGGAGCGCAGCGGCTGCAGGCGGTCGGGCGTGGTGGCGGGCTCGTCGGTCTCGGCCCAGGTCACGGCGCGCACGCTGCGGTAGTGCGGGCCGTAGAGGTCGGCGTTGTGGAACACCGCCTTCGGGTTGCAGCGCACGGTGTCCTTGAAGTAGGCGCCGTAGGTCGACAGCGGCATCACCTTGTCGATGCGCTTGACGCGCCGGTTGTCGGCCAGATCCAGCTCGATCTCGACCACCACGCCCAGCGCGCCGTAGCCGCCGATGGCGCCGAAGAACAGCTCCGGATGCGCCGTGCGGCTGGCCACCACGGCCCGACCATCGTGCAGCACGAGCTTGATGCTGCGCACCGACAGCACCAGCGGCCCCAGGCCCACGTAGCGGCCGTGGCAGTTGACGCCGAGCGCGCCGCCGACCGTGAAGTTGGCGTAGGTCTGCATGATCTTCACCGCCAGGCCGTGCGGATCGACGAAGCGCTGGATGTCGCACCAGCGCACGCCGGCCTGCACGAGGATGGTCTTGTTCTCGGGCGAGAACGCGACGATGCGGTTCATCGAACGCATGTCGAAGTGCAGGCTGCCCGGGCTCGCCGTCTGGCCGCCCATGCTGAAGCGTCCGCCACCGACCGACACCGGGCCGGTGGTGCGCCGCAGCGCCTCCTGCACGTCCTCGACACTGCTTGGCGCGACGATGGCCATCACCCGCACCGGGTTGAGCTGGGTGACGTCGTTGACGATGTGGTGGTCGGTGTTCATGGCGCGCGCTCCATCCGCGGCGCGGCGCCGACGGTCACGTAGTCGGGCCGCAGGCCGGCGGGTGCGCCGTAGCGGGAGCGGCCCACGGACGCGCGCAGGCCACACTCGAGCAGCAGCCACAGCGCGCCCAGCACGGGCAGCGCGACGACCAGCAGCCACCACGCCGAGCGCCCGCGATCGTGCAGCCGTCGCCCCCAGACCGAGACCAGGAACACCGTGGTCAGCAGCGCCGGCAGCACGTCGACCGGCTCGCCGAGCAGCTGCGTGGTCGAGACGCACAGGAACAACGCCAGCGGCAGCAGCAGCAGGTGCCGCCACCAGAAGGCCCACCGGCTCAATCGGCCGGCCGTCGAGAACTCACCCACCCATCCCATCTCACCCTCCCGCAGGCGTGCGCCGCGGCTGCTGGAGCAGCTCGACCGGCGTCATGGACGCAAGCCTACCCTGCCCCCAGGGGCTTTCACAATCTCGGGACCGAAACGGCGATCAGGTCGCAGCGCCCGCCGAGAACACCGACAGGTCCTGGGGCCCGCCCCGCTCGATGGCGCGCCGGTAGGCGTCGCGGCCGCGCAGCCGCGCCAGGTAGGCGCGCAGTGCGGGGAAGTCCTTCAGGCGGCCGCGGCACTCGCTGAACTCCAGCGCCCAGCCGAGGTTGATGTCGGCCGCGGAGAAGCCCGAGGCGAGCAGGTGCTCGCGCTGCGCCAGCACGGTCTCGATGTAGCGGTGGTTCTTTGCGATCTCGACGTCGAAGAACCCCATCAACGCGGCGTTGCCGCCGCCGGTCCAGGCGTAGACCAGATCGACCAGCAGCCCCGGGAACAGCGTGCCCTCGGCGTAGGCCAGCCACTGCAGATAGGCACCGTACTCCGCCGACGCGGGCGTCCGGCTCAGCCGACCGCCGCCGCAGACATGACAGAGGTACTCGATGATCGCTTCCGATTCGACGATGGACTGACCCGCATGCTCGATCGTCGGCGCCTTGCCGAGCGGATGGACCTGGTTGAGCGACTCGGGAGAGCGCTGCGTTTCGGGATGCCGCTGGTGCTTGACCAGCCGGTAGTCGATGCCCAGTTCCTCGCACAGCCACACGATGCGCTGCGAGCGCGAGTTGTTCAGGTGATGCACGGTCAGCACAGCTCGCTCCTCGATCGGCTCGATCCGGCATCGTCACACGGAGGCTGAACGGAGGGTGTCGCGGCGGCGACGCGGCCGGCTGTGGCGGCGACCGATACGCTGGATGGCGCGCCCGGCTGGGATCGAACCAGCAACCCCTGCCTTCGGAGGGCAGTACTCTATCCATTGAGCTACGGACGCAACGCCTTCATTCTATCAGCGCCCCTGTTGCGGGCCGCATCCGGCGAGGCCCGCGACGGGGTGCCCTTGTATACTCCATGGGTTTTGCGAGCTGCGTTTCACCACGCCGCTCCGCCCCACAAGACTCCTCGAGGACCCCATGAGCGCAGCGCCCTCCCACGACGACGATCACGAGCCCAATCACGAAGGCCCGATCCGCACGCCCAAGCAGTTGGTGATCGCGGTGGTCTTCGCCTTCGTGGTGCCGATCGCCATCATCGTGCTGCTGGCCAGCTACGTGAGCTCGGCCCAGAAGCCGGCCGCCGGCAGCGATGGCCTGAAGGCCGAGGCCACCGCCGAGCGCATTGCCCCGGTCGGCAAGGTCGAGGTCAAGGACGCGTCGGACGTGAGCGCGCTCAAGGGCGGCGAGGACGTGTACAAGGCGCAGTGCGCCGCCTGCCACGCCGCTGGCGTGGCCGGGGCACCGAAGTTCGCCGATGCCGCTGCCTGGGGCCCGCGCATCACGGCCGGCTACGAGGCCCTGCTGACCTCGGCGCTGAAGGGCAAGGGCGCGATGGGCGCGCAGGGCGGCGGTGACTTCAGCGACGTCGAGATCGGCCGTGCGGTGGTCTTCATGGCCAACGCCGGCGGGGCCAAGTTCGACGAGCCCAAGCCGCCGGCACCGGCGGCCAGCGCAGCGCCCTGAGCAGCGAGCGACTCCTCTGCGAGCCGGTCCATGCGACCGGCTTTTCACGCCCACCGGCAGACGGCGCTACGGGCCGGCGCGCTGCGGGCTGAGCACATAGCCGAAGCTGCGCGGCAGTTCGGCGAACGGCCGTTCGGCGGGCGTCCAACGCCCCTCGGTCACCGCATCGGCCGCGGCATCCATGTCGAGCGAGCGCAACAGGCCGAAGCCCCGCTCGGTGTCGAGGAAGAGCCGGCCGTATTCGTCGAGCCAGGCGCTCCTCACCTGCCGGACTTCGGCCCCGGTGTGGGTCTCCACGCGGTAGTCGGCGTCGACGCGCTGCACCCCCAGCACCAGCGGGGCCGCCTCCAGCTCGACGTAGACGCGCTGCGGACCGTTCTGGAAGAACCAGGCGCCTTCGGCATCGGCCTCGTAGTTGCGGCCGATGAACTCGACCAGCTTGCGGTGCAGCAGGCGGCTGCCCTTGACCTGCGGGAACGACCCCGCCGCCTGGACCCGGTCGTCGCGCATGTACCAGTCGCCCCGCGCGTCCAGCCCCAACCAGCCGTGGCAGGCCGGCACCCGGGGCCACTTCTTCAGCGCGGCACGGACGATGTCATCCATCGCGGCATTGTGCGGCCCGGCTCAGACCACCCCGGCGCCGTGCCGGACCCAGTTCATCACCGCCTCGGGCAGACCCAGCACTTCGCCGGGAAAGCCACCGCGCGGGAAGCCGACGTGGCCGCCCTGCGCCGGCTGCCACAGCGTGACGTGGCGACCCACCTCGTGCGGCAGCGGCAGGCAGGCGGCCGGCACGAAGGGATCGTTGCGCGCGTTGAGCACCAACGCGGGGATGCGGATGCGCGCGAGCTGCGGCTTGGCCGAACCCCGGTCCCAGTAGTCATCGACATTGCGAAAGCCGTGCAACGGCGCGGTGAACACGTCGTCGAAGGCATGGAGGTCGCGCGCGGCCAGCAGACGCTCGCGGTCGAACAGGCCCGGATGCTGCGCCAGCTTGGCCAGCGCCTTCGGTTCATCGTGCGCAGGAACATGCGGTTGTAGACCTGCCGGTTGAAGCCACGGATGATCGCGTGACCGCCGGCAGCGAGGTCGATCGGCGACGACACCGCGCACACGGCCGCCGCCGTGGCCGCGGCGCTGTCGCCGGCCTCCTCCGCCCAGCGCAGCAGCGCGTTGCCGCCGAGCGAGACGCCCACCGCCACCACGGGCCGCGCCTGCTGCGCGCGCAGCCGCGCGAGGATCCAGCCGATCTCCTCGAAGTCGCCCGAGTGATAGGCCCGCGGGGCCCGGTTGAGCTCGCCGGAACAGCCGCGAAAGTGCGGCAGCGCGAACGGCCAGCCGTTGGCCTGCGCCCAGCCCGCGAAGGCCTGCGCGTAGTGGCTGGCCGACGAGCCTTCGAGGCCGTGGAACAGCACCAGCAACGGTGCCCCGGCATGTTGCGCCTCGTCGACCCGGTGGTCGACATCGATGAAGTCGCCGTCGGGGGTGTCCCAGCGCTCGCGCCGCAGAAGCGGTGCCGGCCCGCGGACGCGGCGCGCGAACAGCGCCGGCCAGATGGTCTGCGCATTGCCGCCCGGCAACCACCAGGGCGCCGTCCAGTCGAACGGCGGCAGGACGCGGTGGTCGGTGGCTGCAGCCATGCGGGGTGCGCGGACCTCAGTGCAGCGTGGACGGCGCTTCGGAGATCTCCTGCAGCTCGCGCGCCATGCCGGGGCTGGCGTGGTGCAGCACCATGCGCCAGCCCTGCGGCCCGAGGACGTAGACGTTGGTGACGATCGCATAGGCCTTCTGCACGCCGTCCTCGCCGAGCACCTGCACCCGTTCGAGCACATGGTGCAGCGCCGTCCCGTTGATGTGGAGCCGGCGCACCTTCTCGGGGTGGACGTCGATCGCGCCGTTGGCGAAGATCGCCTCGAACGAGGCGCGGATCGCCGGGGCACCGACGAGGCGGGGGCCGCCGGGGTGCACGCAGGCGGCCTCGTCGTCGTCCGACCAGACGGCCATCAGGTTCTCGAGATCGGCCTGTTGCAGCGCTTCGTAGAACTGCGCCTCGACGTCGTCGGGCGACGAGGGCGGCGCCTTCGGCTTGGCGGGCATGCGGCAGGTCCTCAGCGCATCACTTGAAGACGACGGTCTTGTGGCCGTCGAGCAGCACGCGGTGCTCGGTGTGCCACTTGACCGCACGCGCCAGCACGACGCACTCGACGTCCCGGCCGACGGCGGTGAAGTCCGCCGCGCCCAGCGAGTGGTCCACGCGCTGCACGTCCTGCTCGATGATCGGGCCCTCGTCGAGATCGGCGGTCACGTAGTGCGCGGTCGCACCGATCAGCTTGACGCCGCGCGCATGCGCCTGGTCGTAGGGGCGCGCGCCCTTGAAGCTGGGCAGGAAGCTGTGGTGGATGTTGATGGCCCGGCCATCGAGGAAACGGCAGAAGTCGGCCGACAGGATCTGCATGTAGCGCGCCAGCACCACCAGATCGATGCGGTGCTGCTCGACCAGCGCCTCGATCCGGGCCTCCTGCTCGCGCTTGACCGCCGCGCTGCTGCCGGTGGCCAGCGGCAGGTGATGGAAGGGCAGGCCGTAGCTGTCGCACAGCGCGGCGAAGTCGGGGTGGTTGGACACCACCGCCGGGATCTCCACCGGCAGCGAGCCGCTCTTCCAGCGGAACAGCAGGTCGTTCAGGCAATGGCCATGCTTGCTGACCAGCAGCAGCAGCCGCGGCTTGACGGCCAGCGCATGGAAGCGCGCCGTCATGCCGAACTCGCCGCGCACGTGCGCGAACAGCTTGTCGAGCGAGGCCTCGTCGGCCAGGTGCCCGGGCGCACTGAAATGCACACGCATGAAGAACAGCCCGGTGCTGTCGGCGCCCTGCACGTCGCCGTACTGCTGGGAGTCGAGGATGTTGCAGCCGGCCTGGTACAGCAGGCCCGACACGGCGTAGACGATGCCCTTGGCATCTCGGCACGACAGGGTGAGGACGAACTCTCGGGCGGTGGTTTCCATGATGCTTCGATTGTAAGGAGCGGGCCCGAACGGCGACGACGCTCGCTGCCTCGGTCTCTAGAATCCGCGCAAGCATGGTCACCGCCCCCGAGGACTGGTCTGAACGCAGCCGCGCCATCGCAGCCGCACTGGCGCGCGTCGCGATGGGCGATCGCGCGGCATTTGCCACGCTCTACCAGCAGACCAGCGCGCATCTGCTGGGCGTCGTGCTGCGTATCCAGAAGGACCGAGCCCAAGCCGAGGACGTGCTGCAGGAGGTGTACGTGAACATCTGGCGCGCGGCGCAGGGGTTCGACGCCGGCCGCAGCCAGCCGCTCACCTGGCTGACCAGCATCGCCCGCAACCGGGCCATCGACAGCCTGCGCCGCCGCCAGAGCGAACCGCACACGGTCAGCACCTCGATGGGCTCGGACAGCGAGGACGATGAACACGACATGCTTGAAGAACTGGCATCCCCCGATGCCGGCCCGCTCGACCTGCTCGGGCAGGCTGCCGACGCCCGCGCGCTGCGCGACTGCATCGGTGCGCTCAGCGGCGAGCAGCAGCAGAGCCTGGCACTGGCCTTCTACCAGGGCCTGTCGCATGCCGAGGTGGCCGATCAGCTCCGCCAGCCGCTGGGCACCGTGAAGAGCTGGGTGCGGCGTGCGCTGCAATCGCTGAAGACCTGCCTCGAGCGGGCCACCACCGGCTGAGGGCACCATGGACTACAGCCGCCCTCTCCTCGCGGACCGCCTCGCGGCCGAGTACGTGCTCGGCACCCTGCGCGGCCCGGCGCGTCGCCGTTCGAGGCGCTCCTGCCCGCGCACCCGGCACTCGCCGC
>NZ_AZND01000152.1:0-8138 GCF_000576205.1 Methylibium sp. T29
GGCGGTCGACGCGCTGATGCTGCCGCGCCGCGACGGCGGCTGGTCGGCCCTGATCGCGCTGCAGCCGGGCCCGACCGAACTGGGCGCCGAGCGCCTGCGTGCCGCCTTGGAGGGGCTGGGCGGGCTCGAGGTGGTCGACATCGGGCTCGAGCTGAACAGCCTCTACGGCAGCTACCTGCAGGAGGCCTTCCTGCAGGCGTTGCTGGGTGCGGCTGCGGTGTTGCTGCTGCTGGCCCTCTCGCTGCGCTCGCTCCCGCGGCTGTTTGCGGTGTGCCTGCCACTCGCGCTGGCGGTGCTGCTCACGCTGGCCGGCCTGGCGCTGCTCGACGTGGCTCTGGGCATCCTGCACCTGGTCGGCCTGCTGCTGGTGGTGGCGGTGGGCTCGAACTACGCGCTGTTCTTCGACCAGATCCAGAACACTCCGGCGCACGATGCCGCGGCCGTGCCGGCGCTGGTCAGCGATGACACGCTGGCCTCGCTGCTGCTGGCCAACCTGACCACGGTGGCGTCGTTCGGGCTGATCGCGCTGTCGGACATCCCGGCGCTGTCGGCGATCGGCCGGGTGGTGGCGCCGGGGGCCCTGCTGGCCCTGTTGCTGGCGGCCGCCTGCTCACGGCCGCTACGCCTGGAGCGTGCTGCCTGAGCACGGGTCCGGCGCGGCATTCCGGTCAGCCTGCTGTGGGAAAATTGACGCTTGCAGTAACCCGCCAGCGCCCCGCCACCGCGGCGGCTTTCCCCATGTCCCACGCCTCCTCCTCGAGCGCTGCCTGGCCGATGCCGCCGCTGCTGCGCGCCAGCCTCGGCCTGCATGCGGTGGCGGCCGGCGCGGCGATCGCCTTGCCGGGGGCGGCTCCGTGGGCTTTCGGCAGCGTGCTGGCCAACCACGCGGCGCTCACTGCGGCCGGCCTGTGGCCGCGCAGCCGGCTGCTCGGCCCCAACGTCACGCGGCTGCCCGATGCCAGCGCCGCGCGCGGCGAGATCGCGCTGACCATCGACGACGGCCCGGACCCCGCGGTCACGCCCGCGGTGCTCGACCTGCTGGACCGGCACGGCGCGAAGGCGAGCTTCTTCTGCATCGCAGCGCGTGCCGCGACCCAGCCAGCGCTGACGCGCGAGATCCTTGCGCGTGGCCACTGCGTGCAGAACCACAGCCATGTGCACCGCCACAACTTCGCGATGCTCGGGCCGCGCGGCTACACCGCCGAGCTGGAGAGGGCACAACAGGTGCTGGCCGACATCACAGGGCGCCGCCCGCACTGCTTCCGGGCGCCGGCGGGCCTGCGCAACCCCTTCCTCGACCCGGTGCTGCACCGGCTCGGCTTGCATTTGGTGAGCTGGACCCGGCGCGGCTTCGACACCCGCGAGCGCGCACCGCAGCGTGTGCTCGAGCGGCTGACGCGCGACCTCGCTGCCGGCGACATCCTGCTGCTGCACGACGGCCATGCGGCGACGACGGCGGCCGGCCGGCCGGTGCTGCTGGAGGTGCTGCCGCCACTGCTGGAGCGCTGCCGTGCCGTCGGGCTGCGTTGCGTGACGCTGACGGCCGCACTGCCGCCGCGCCGGACGGCGAGCGACGCATGAAGCCGCTGGCAGTCACCGACCACACGCTCGCCAGTGCGCTGGGCGTCGGCCGCGCGGCCACGCTGGCCGCACTGCGTGACGGCCGCAGTGGCCTGGCACGCAAGACCTTCGAGACCGCGGCCCTCGACACCTGGATCGGCGAAGTGGAGGCGTCGACGCGCAGGCGCTGCCGCCGGCGCTGGCCGACTTCGACTGTCGCAACAACCGGCTGGCCTGGCTCGGTCTGCAGGCCGACGGTTTCGCCGCCAGCGTGGCGCGGGCGCGCGCGCGCTTCGGGCCGCGCCGCATCGGCGTGTTCCTCGGCACCAGCACCTCGGGCATCCTGCAGACCGAGCTGGCTTACCGCCGCCGCGATCCAGCGACCGGCGCGCTGCCGGCCGACTTCCGCTACGCGCAGACGCACAACACCTACTCGGTGGTCGACTTCACGCGCCGCGTGCTCGAGCTGGAGGGGCCGTCCTGCGCCGTGTCGACCGCCTGCTCCTCGAGCGCCAAGGTGTTCGGCCACGCCGCCCGCCTGATCGAGCTGGGCGTGATCGACGCGGCCGTGGTCGGCGGGGTCGACAGCCTCTGCCTCACCACGCTGTACGGCTTCAACTCGCTGGAGCTTCTGTCGGACGACATCTGCCGGCCCTGGGATGCGCAGCGCCACGGCCTGTCGCTCGGCGAGGCCGCGGCCTTCGCGCTGCTGGAGCGCGACGTCGCCGCACCGCAGGCCTGGTTGCGCGGCGTCGGCGAGAGCAGCGACGGTTTCCACATGAGCAGCCCGCACCCGCAGGGCGCCGGTGCGGCCGAGGCCATGCAGGCGGCGCTCGCCCAGGCTGGCGTGGTGCCGGGCGAGATCGACTACCTCAACCTGCACGGCACCGCGACGCCCAACAACGACAGTGCCGAGGACCTGGCCGTGTGCACGGTATTCGGCGACCGGCTGCCCTGCAGCTCGACCAAGGGCGCCACCGGGCACACGCTGGGCGCGGCCGGCGGCGTGGAGGCGGCGATCGCGATGCTGGCACTGCAGCACGGCCTGATGCCGGGCGGCCTGAACCGGCGCACGCCCGACGC
This sequence comes from Methylibium sp. T29, assembly GCF_000576205.1. NCBI lineage: Bacteria > Pseudomonadati > Pseudomonadota > Betaproteobacteria > Burkholderiales > Sphaerotilaceae > Methylibium > Methylibium sp. T29. The sequence goes on from NZ_AZND01000152.1 coordinate 2,644, forward strand.
GGCGTTGCGCAGCCGCTACCTCGACGCCAATGTCGAGGCACGTCTCCGCCTGGTGGCGAGCAATTCCTTCGGCTTCGGCGGGTCCAACGCCTGCCTCGTCTTCGGGGCCGCCGCATGAGCATTGCGCTGAGCGTGAGCGTGCGCGGCATCGGCTTGCTGGGACCGGGCCTGGCCGATTGGAGCGGAGGGCAGCCACTGCTGCGCGAGCCGTCCTCCTGGGTCTTCCGGCCCACCGTGCTGACGGCGCCGGCCCGCCTGCCGCCGGCCGAGCGCCGCCGCGCCGGCGACGTCGTGAAGCTGTCGATTGCCGTGGCCGACCAGGCCTGCACCGAGGCCGGCGCCGACACCCAGCATCTGGCGACGGTGTTCACCGCATCGAGCGGCGACGCTGCCAACTGCAACGCGCTGTGCGAAGCGCTGGCGACGCCGCAGCGCGCCATCTCGCCCACGCGCTTTACCAACTCGGTGCACAACGCGGTGGCGGGCTACTGGCACATCGCCACCACCAGCCGCGCGCCGTCGACCAGCCTGTGTGCCCACGACGGCAGCTTCGGTGCCGGCTTGCTGGAGGCGATGGCGCAGTGCGTGAGCGCACGCCGCCCGGTGCTGCTGGTGGCGGCCGATGCGCCTTACCCGGAGCCGCTGCACAGCGTGCGGCCGCTGTCGGCCGCCTTCGGCGTGGCCTTGCTGCTCGATGTCGGTCCGGGCGACGCACCGCTGCCGATGCTGACGCTGCGCAGCGACGAGACCGAGGCCCCTGCGAGCGACTGCGGCGATGCCGCACTCGATGCGCTGCGCCTCGGCGTGCCGGCCGCTCGCAGCCTGCCGCTGCTGCGCGCGCTGGCCGGCGGTGCGCCGGCTTCGCTGCGCATCGAGGGACTGAAGGGCTTCACGGTCGAGGTCCGGCACCATGCGTGAGTCCTTCCCGGCCGCCGCCCCGGCCACGCTGGATCGCGCCGGCATCTCGCTGCGCATCCCGCACCAGGGCCGAATGTGCCTGCTCGACCGTCTGCTGTCGTGGTCGCCGGAGCAGATCCACTGCGCCGCCGAGAACCACAGCGAACCCGACCATCCGCTGCGCAGCGCGAGCGGCCTGCTGTCGCCGTGTGCGATCGAGTACGCCGCGCAGGCCATGGCCCTGCACGGCGCGTTGCGCGCGCCGCCCGAGGCCGGCCCGCGGCCCGGGTACCTGGCAAGCGTGCGCGACGTGCGGCTGGCAGTGGCGCGGCTGGATGGCGTGGCCGGGCCGCTGCAGGTGCGCGCCGAGCGTCTGGCCGGTGAGGATCGGCAGGTGATGTACCGCTTCGAGCTCAGCGACGGGCACGGTCGACGGTTGGTCGACGGGCGCGCGACCGTGGTGCTCGACACGCCGCTCGCGAGGCAGCCCGCCATGCAGGACCTGCCGTCACCGAGGAGCGAGCCATGAGCCTGGACCACAAGCGTGCGCTCGTCACCGGCGCCAGCGGCGCGCTCGGTGCCGCGATCGCACGGCGGCTGGCGCGCGACGGTGCGTCGCTGCTGCTGCACGCCAACGCTCGGCCGCAGGCGGTGGAAGCGCTGGCCGAGGCGATCCGCGCCGACGGCGGCCAAGCGCAATGCTGCGTGTTCGACCTGACCGACGCCGACGCCTCGCGTGCGGCCTGCGAGCGCCTGCTCGAGGCCGGGCCGGTGCAGGTGATCGTCAACAACGCCGGCGTGCACGATGACGCGGTGTTCCCCGGCATGCGCGCCGAGCAGTGGCACCGCGTGATCGACGTGTCGCTGCACGGTTTCTTCCACGTGACCCAGCCGCTGCTGCTGCCGATGCTGCGCACCCGCTGGGGCCGGGTGATCAACATCTCCTCGGTCGCGGCGCTGGCCGGCAACCGCGGCCAGGTGAACTACGCGGCGGCCAAGGGCGCGCTCAACAGCGCGACCAAGGCTCTGTCGCTGGAGGTCGCGAGCCGGGGCGTCACCGTCAATGCCATCGCGCCCGGCATCATCGCCTCGCCGATGGCCGATGCCGCCTTCGACGCCGCGACCATCGCGCAGCTGGTGCCGTGCAAGCGTGCCGGCACGCCCGAGGAAGTGGCCGACCTGGCCGGCTTCCTCGCCAGCGCCGCGGCGGGCTACATCACCGGCCAGATCATCTCGATCAACGGCGGCATGCTGTGAGCGTCGGTTGCAGCTGACCGTCGAGTCGCTCTGACACTGCCCGGCGCGCTGCAGATCGAATGCCTTCCCAAGCCGTGCTGGTCAGCAGCACTCACTCAGCAGGCGACCGCTGTCAAGCCTGGAACGGCGGCAATCTCCGCAGACGGCGCCACAGCAGCACCGGCAAGCGCAACAGGAACTCCAGCATCAGCGCGTGTGCATCCAGGTCAGCAGCAGGTTGTCGCGGCCGTAGCGGAAGTGCGAGACGCCGCCTTCCTCGGGGCGCAGGTACTTCACCGGTGCGTCGCGGTTGATCGGTTTGATGCCGCGCCAGGCGAGGCGAACCACCGCTTCGGTGTCGAAATCGAAGCGGCGCATCCAGGGCTGGCGCGCCATCACCGCGGCGAGCGCGGCGACCGGGTAGACGCGAAAGCCGTACAGCGAGTCGGCCACGCCGGCACCCAGGGTCTCGAGGTTGGTCCAGGCGTTGGAGACACGCCGGCCGCGCACCCGCAACAGCGGCGCGCTGGCATCGAACACCGGGCGGCCGAGGATCATCGCGTCGGGCCGGGCGAGCGAGGCGCGCATGAACTCCGGAATCAGGCCCGCCGGGTGCTGACCATCGGCGTCCATCGTCAGTGCATGGGTGTAGCCGGCGGCCTGCGCGGCCTGCAGGCCGTGCAGCACCGCCGCGCCCTTGCCCTGGTTGACGGGCAGCAGCAGCACGCGCAGCCCCTCGTCGCCGACGGCCAGGCGCTGAACCTCCGCGCCGCTGTCGTCGGTGCTGCCATCGATCACCACCCACACCGGGGTCCACTGCGCACGCGCCTCGCGCACCGTGTCGCAGAGCTTGCGCCCGGTGTCGAAGCTGGGGATCAGCACCAGGTGCGTGGTCGACGGCGTCATGCGGTGGGCCCGGACGGCTTCACGCCGGCAGCGAAATAGGCTTCGAGCTGTGCGAGCAGCGCATCGGTGTCCTCCTGCGGCGCGAAGCGCTCGCCCAGCCGGACCGAGAAGCGGATCGGCAGCGGCGGCAACTTCCAGATCGGCCAGCCCTTTCCGAGGTAGGGCGACTCGGTGTCGATGAAGACCGTCTGGATCGGTGCCCCGGCGAGCTTGGCGATCAGCGTCACGCCGGGCCGGAACGGGTTGACCGGATGCCGCGTCGTGCGCGTGCCTTCGGGAAACAGCACCAGTTGGCCGCCGTGCTGCAGGTCCTGCACCGCGAGGCGGATCATGCCGCGCGGCGAGTCGTTGCGGATGTAGCGCGCCAAGCGTGCGCCCGCACCGAGGAAGGGGTTGCGCATCAGTCCGGCCTTCATGATGCAGGCGCTCCTGGGCAGGCGGGCCACCAGCATCAGCGCGTCGAGCAGGCTGGGGTGGTTGGCGACGACGATCAGCCGCGGCTCGTCCTTGAACGCATCAAGAGCGTTCGCATCGAGCTTGATCATGCCGCTGGCCGAAGCCAGCAACCAGTAGAGTCGGTAACCGTAGGCGATGCCGGCGCGACCGACGACCAGGCCGCGATCGCGCGGCAGCAGCGGGTAGAGCAGCAGCGCGGTCAGGTTCCAGATCGTCGACATCACGCCGAGCAGCAGCAGCAGCGCGAGCAGGGCCAGGCTCAGGGGAAGGGCGAACAGGCGCTTCATCGATCGGAGGATACGGTCTCGGACGAGGTCGCGAAGACCCAGCTGAACGCGATGCCGAACGAGAGGTTGTCTCGCTGGCGTACCAGCGGGCTGTCGGCGAAGCGTGCGCCGTGCAGCGTGTCGTGGCGGACGAACAGTCCGGCCCAGGTGCGCTCGAAGCGCCGCGACAGCGTCGCGGTGGCCTGGGCCCCTGCATAGCCGCCGGGGCTGCGGTAGGCCGGTCGATCGGCGGTGGCGTCGGCCGTCGGCACGTCGTAGAAATAGGCGTTGAAGCGGCGGCTGCCGAACACCGGACCGCTCATCAGTCCGAGGTTCCAACCGGAGCTGCCGACGTTCTCGACATCGAGGCCGAGATTCGGCGTGGCGGTCCAGCCGATCCCGCGTGCGCGTGACTCTAGCGTCAGCGCCGCGCGCACGGGCGCTCGCAACTGCAGGGTCCAACCGGTGCCGCGGGCGGCGGTCCAGTTCAGGTTGGGTCCGAACTCGAGCGTCGGCGCGAGATCGCTCATGCCCCGGCGCGCGTCGTTGTCCTCGCTGCGCGTCGGCGCGGTGGCGGCGAGGCTCAGGTCGAAGTCGAGCCGGTCCGACTCGAACAGCACGGCGCGTGCACCGTCCCGGTCGGCCTTGAAGATCTTCCCGCGGTACACGGCGTAGGGCACCGGCAGCAGCCAGTCGTGCGACTGGTTCGCTCCGCGGTAGTGCGGCAGGCGCAGGCCTGCCACACCGAGTCCCAGTTCCCACAGCGGTCTTTGCGCCTGGGCCGCCACCGGCAGCGAGGCGGTGCAGGCCAGCAGCGAGGCGATGCAGGCGTTCCCGGCCAGCCGCCTCACGCGCGCACCTCGCCGGGCGCGAAGGCGTGGGCTTCGATCTCGACCAGCAGTTCGCGGCGGCACACGTCGCCCTGCAGCAGCACGGCGTCCCGCAGCGCCACGGCGTCGGCGCCGAGCGCGTCGCCGAGCAGCGACCGCACCTGTGCGGCGTCGCTCGCGTGGCGCACATACACCGTCAGCGAGAGCTGATCGAGCTCGAAGCGCGCGCTGCTGCGCTGGCGCGCGGCGCCGAGCACCGCCTCCAGGTTGGTGAGGGTCTCACGCGTCTGCGCGGCCACGTCGCCCGCGTGCAGGCTGGCGTGGCCGACGATGCTGGCCGTGCCGGAGATCAGCAGCGCCACCTGGCCCGCGCCGGCGTCGAACACCGCCGCACGCGAGAAGCTCGGGCTGCGCGGGCCGTACTCGCTCGGGTAGTGGTAGGCCGACACCTGGCGCGGGTTCTCGACTTGCAGCGGCTGCGTGCGGCCGGCCAGGAAGTGCACGCAGAACGGGCCGCCTTGCGTGCCCAGCGCACAGGCCGCCGGCGCGCCCTCGAAGGCAGGGCGCTGCGCATCGAAGAACGCCTGCTGGCGCCCCAGGTTGAACTGGCGGTAGCGCTCCAGGCCGCCGCCGTCGCCGTTGATGTCGGGCAGGTAGTTCCACAGCCGCAGCAGGTGCTCGCAGCCGGTGTGGGCCAGCGTGGCGAACACGTCCTGGTAGGCGCGCTGTGCGAGGGCCTGCATGCCAGCACCGGCTTCGAGCGTTTCGTCGAGTTGCAGTGAGCCGAACAGCCAGTGGCCGTCGTGCTGCCAGTGGACGCGGCCGCAGCGACCGGTGTCGACCAACGGTGCCGGGCTGCACCAGGCGTCGACGCGTGGACCGGCGGCGCAGCGTGCGGGCAGCC
>NZ_AZND01000153.1:0-8116 GCF_000576205.1 Methylibium sp. T29
CAGCGCGCTCGCCGCCGCTTGCAGCGCCTCGGCCCCGCGCGCCGTGATCACCAGGTTCGCGCCCTCGGCGGCGAGCGCCTCCGCGCAGCCCAGGCCGAGCCCCTTGCTGGCAGCGCACACGAGCGCCCACTTGCCGCTGATGCCCAGATCCATGTCGTGCTCCTTGTCGTTCAGCGCGCCCGCGCCAGCAGCCAGATGCCCACCAGCACCAGCGCCGTCCCGGCCGCGATCCAGGCGGTGAAGGGCTCACCGAGGATCACGATGCCCATCAGCAGCGTGCTCATCGGTCCCACCATGCCGGTCTGCGCCGCCAGCGTGGGGCCGATGCGCTCGATCGCCATCATCACCATCAGCACCGGCGCCACGGTGCAGACCGTGGCGTTCAGCAGCGACAGCCACAGCGCCGGCTCCGGCACGGCCAGCGCCACCGCCGGCGAGCGCAGCACGAAGAACTGCGCGATGCACAGCGCGCAGGCCACCGTGCTCGCCAGGCCGACCAGCCGCATCGAGCCCAGGCGCTGCACGAGCTCGCCGCTGTAGACCAGGTAGACCGCATAGCTCACCGCGCTGGCGAACACCAGCAGCGCGCCCAGCACGACGTCGGGTCCCTGGAAGCCGACCTCGTGGCCGAACACGAGCAGCACGCCGAGGTAGCTGACGCCGATCGCCACCGCCTGGGGGCGCGTCACGCGCCGGCCGAACAGCAGCACGCCGAAGGCCAGCACCAGCGTCGGGTTGAGGTAGAGGATCAGCCGCTCCAGGCTGGCGCTGATGTACTGCAGGCCCAGGAAGTCGAGGAAGCTCGCCAGGTAGTAGCCGGTGACGCCGAGCAGCAGCACCATGCGCCGGTCGTGCGCCGTCAGCGGCGGCCTGCCGCGGCTGGCCCACCAGGCCATCGCCAGGAACAGCGGCAGCGCGAACAGCATGCGGAAGAACAGCACCGTGACGGCGTCGAGGCCGTGGCGGTACAGCAGCTTGGCGACGATGCCTTGCCGGAGAAGGCGATCGCACCGGCCATCGCCAGCGCCAGCCCGCCCCAGGGCAGGCCGGGCCGCGCCGCGGACGGCGGTGGCGACACTACCAGCCACCGCCTGGCCGTCGCGCCGGGGGTCGCTCGCGGCGACGTAGCCCTCGACCGCCGGATCGCCCAGGCGCCAGATGAACTGCCCGGCGCCGAAGTCCTGGTAGCTGTCCTGGATCACTTCCATGCGGTGGCCCAGCGCCGCCAGGCCCTGCACCGTGGCCGGGTCCATGCCGGCCTCGACGTTGATCTCCAGGCCGGCGTTGTAGCGCCAGCGCGGCGCGTCGCAGGCGGCCTGCGGGTCCTGGCCGTAGTCGACCATGCGCACCAGCGTCTGCAGGTGACCCTGCGGCTGCATGTTCGCGCCCATCACGCCGAAGCTCATGCGCGGCGCGCCGTCGGCATCGCTCAGGAAGGCCGGGATGATGGTGTGAAAGGGCCGCTTGCCCGGTGCCACGACATTGGGGCTGCGCGCGTCCAGGCTGAAGGCGTGGCCGCGGTTCTGCAGGCTCAGGCCCCAGTCCGGCAGCACCACGCCGGACCCGAAGCCCATGTAGTTGCTCTGGATGAAGCTCACCATCATGCCGGTCTCGTCGGCTGCGGTGAGGTAGATGGTGCCGCCCTTGACCGGGTTGCCGGCGCCGAAGTCCTGGGCGCGTTTCGGGTCGATCAATCGGGCCCGGGCGGCCAGGTAGTCGCCGGCCAGCAGCTGTTCGGCACTCACCTCCATGCTGCCGGGCTCGGCCACGTAGCGGTAGACGTCGGCGAAGGCGAGCTTCATCGCCTCGATCTGCAGGTGTTGCGACGCTACGCTGTCGACCGGCAGCGAGGCGACATCGAAGTGCGCCACGATGCCGGCCGCGAGCAACGCCGCGAGCCCCTGCCCGTTCGGCGGAATCTCGTGCAGCACCTGGCCGCGGTAGGCCTGGGCGATGGGCGTGACCCATTCGGGTCGGTAGGCGGCGAAGTCCTGCGCGGTCAGCGCGCCGCCCTGCACGCGTGCCTGCCGCGCCAGCGCCTCCGCGATCTCGCCACCATAGAACGCCGCACCGCGCGTCGCGGCGATCGCGCGCAGCGCCCGGGCCGCACCCGGCAGCTTGAACAACTCGCCGACCCGCGGCGCGCGGCCCTGCGGCAGGAAGGCCTCGGTGAATCCGGGCTGAGCCACCAGCGCCTCCACCTGGGCGGCGGCGGCCCACTTCTGTCCCACCACGACCGGCACCGCATAGCCGCGCTCGGCCACCTCGATCGCCGGCGCCAGCAAGTCGCCGAAGGGCAGCTTGCCGAAGCGCTCGCTCAACGCCAGCCACGACGCCACCGCGCCAGGCACCGTCACGCTGTCCCAGCCGCGCGCCGGCGGCGCGATCGTGTCGCGACCGTACTTGCGATGGAAGTACTCGGGCGTCCAGGCCTGCGGCGCGCGGCCCGAGGCATTGAGTCCGTGCAGCGCCTGCCCGTCCCACAGGATGCAGAAGGCGTCCGAGCCCAGGCCGTTGCTGCAGGGCTCGACGATCGTCATGACCGCGGCGGTGGCGACCGCGGCATCGACGGCATTGCCGCCAGCCGCCAGCATGCGCAGCCCGGCCTGGGCCGCCAGCGGATGCGAGGTGGCGACGACGTTGCGTGCGAACAGCGGCAGGCGCTGGCTGCCGTAGCCCGCCCGGTAGTCGAAGGGGTTCATGGTTCGATTATGGGCAGCGGCCTCGCCGCTCGCTGCCCGGACCGTCCTGCCACAGCCGGATGCGGGGGCTTGGAGAGCCCCCGGGGCGCAGCGTCAGTCGGCGTCCTGGAAGGCTTCTTCGCGCTTGCTGCGGATCGAGGGCAGCATCACCACCACGATCATCGCCACCGCCGCCAGCAGCAGGGCGGCCGACAGTGGACGGGTCGCGAAGGTGCTCCAGTCGCCGCGGCTCAGCAGCAGCGCGCGGCGCAGGTTCTCCTCCATCATCGGCCGAGGATGAAGCCCAGCAGCAACGGCGCCGGTTCGCAGCTGAGCTTGTAGAACAGGTAGCCGATCAGACCGAAGCCGGCCGCCATGTAGACATCGAAGTTGTTGTTGTTCAGCGTGTACAGGCCGATGCAGCAGAACGTGAGGATCGCGGGGAACAGAAAGCGGTAGGGCACCGTCAACAGCTTGATCCAGATGCCGATCAGCGGCAGGTTCAGCACCACCAGCATCAGGTTGCCGATCCACATGCTGGCGATCAGGCCCCAGAACAGCTCGGGGTTGCTGGTCATCACCTGCGGGCCGGGCTGGATGCCCTTGATGGTCATCGCGCCGACCATCAGCGCCATCACCGCGTTGGGCGGGATGCCGAGCGTGAGCATCGGGATGAAGCTGGTCTGCGCGCCGGCGTTGTTGGCGCTCTCCGGACCCGCGACGCCGCGGATGTCTCCCTTGCCGAACTTGCGCGCGTCCTTCGCGACCTTCTTCTCCAGCGTGTACGCGGCGAACGAGGCCAGCAGCGCGCCGCCGCCCGGCAGGATGCCGAGCACCGAACCGAGCGCCGTGCCGCGCAGCACCGCAGGCGCTGCCAGCTTGAAGTCTTCCTTGGTCGGCCACAGACCGCCCACCGACTTGGTGAACACCTCGCGGTGCTCGGGCGGCTGGCCGAGGTTGGCGATGATCTCGCCGAAACCGAACACGCCCATCGCGATGGCGACGAAGCCGATGCCGTCGGTCAGCTCGGCGATGTCGAAGCTGTAGCGCGGCACGCCGGAGATCACGTCGGTGTTGATCTGGCCCAGCAGCAGGCCCAGCACGATCATCGAGATGGCCTTCACCAGCGACCCCGAGGCCAGCACGACCGCGCCGATGAGGCCCAGCACCATCAGCGAGAAGTACTCGGCCGGGCCGAACTTGAAGGCCAGCTCGGTGAGCGGCGGCGCGAACGCGGCCAGGATGATGGTGCCCACGCAACCGGCGAAGAACGAGCCCAGGCCGGCCGTGGCGAGCGCGGCGCCGGCACGGCCCTGGCGCGCCATCTGGTAGCCGTCGATCGCGGTCACGACCGAGCTCGACTCGCCCGGCACGTTGATCAGGATCGCGGTGGTCGAGCCGCCGTACTGCGCGCCGTAGTAGATGCCGGCCAGCATGATCAGCGCCGGCGTCGCGTCGAGCGCGTAGATCGACGGCAGCAGCATCGCGATGGTGGCGACCGGGCCGAGGCCGGGCAGCACGCCGATCAGCGTGCCGAGCACGCAGCCGAAGAAACCGTACAGCAGGTTCTGGAACGAGAGCGCGACGCCGAAGCCGGTCGCGAGGTTGTTGAGCAGGTCCATGACAGTGCGCCTCGCTTCAGAAGCCCAGGAAGGTGGGCCACATCGGGATCGTGAGGTTCAGGCCCTTCACGAACACCAGGTAGCTGCCGACGGTGAGGATCACGCAGGTCGCCAGCACGCCTTTCCAGTGGAACTCGTCCCCGCCGAAGCTGGCGATCACGATCAGGATCGGCACCGTGATCGCCATGCCCAGCCGCGGCAGCAGCGCGCCGAACAGGATCACCGCGCCCAGGATCAGCAGCAGCGGCTTCCAGGCGATGCGCCCGATCGGGTCGCCCCCGTCGCTCTCGATCGTCAAGGCCTTGAACAGCACCGCCGCACCCAGCAGCGCGAGGATCAATCCCAGCAGCAGAGGAAAGTAGCCCGGCCCGGGCTTGGCCGACGTGCCGAAGCTGTAGGTCGTCGCGCCGATCGCGAAGCCCAGGCCGATGGCGACGAACATCACGCCGGACACGAAATCTCGCTGACTCTTGATCTTCACCGGATGCCTCCTCGCGGTCCGTGCCCTGTGGCACTGTTGTGAACCCGATTCTAGGAAGCGCCCGGCGGCACGCTCTGTGTGGTTTACACGTAGCGTCCGAGAGCCCCGGCGCGATGTCAGCGTCGGTCTAGGTCTCCCAGCGCGGCGTGGCGCGCAGCACCTCGTCGATCGTGGTCAGGCCCTGCGCGACCTTCATCGCACCGGCCAGTCGCAACGGCTGCAGGCCCTGCTTCACGGCCTGCCTGCGCAGGGCTCCGGCGTCGTAGTGAGGATGGATGCTCGACTGCAGTGCGTCGTTCAGCTCCAGCAGTTCGTACAGGCCGGCCCGCCCGCGGTAGCCGGTGTGGCGGCATTCGAGACAGCCGACGGGCTTGCAGGGCCGGTACTCGCCGTTGAGCTTCCAGGGCCGGATGGCCTCGTCGAGCACCTCGCGGCCGGCGGCACTGTCGTCGGGCTGCTTGCACGACGGACAGAGCGTGCGCACGAGGCGCTGCGCCAGCACGCCGATCACCGTCGCGCCGATCAGGTAGGGCGGCACGCCGAGATCGGTGAGCCGCGTGACGGCCGCCGCGGCGTCGTTGGTGTGCAGCGTGCTGAACACCAGGTGCCCCGTGAGCGCGGCCTGGATCGCCATCTCGCGGTCTCGAGGTCGCGGATCTCGCCGACCATGATGATGTCCGGGTCCTGCCGCATCAGCGCGCGCAGGCCCTCGGCGAAGCCGAGGTCGAGCACCGGCTGGACCTGGGTCTGGTTGAAGGCCGGCTCGATCATCTCGATCGGGTCCTCGATGGTGCAGACATTGACCTCGTCGGTCGCCAGGCGCTTGAGCGTGGAGTAGAGCGTGGTGGTCTTGCCCGAACCGGTGGGGCCGGTCACGAGGATGATGCCGTGCGAGCGCGTGACGAGCTCCTCCCACAGTCGCACCTCGTGCGGCGCGAAACCCAGTCCCGACAACGGCTTGACCGCGGCATCGGGGTCGAAGATGCGCATCACCATCTTCTCGCCGAACGCCGTGGGCAGCGTGGACAGACGCATTTCCACATCGCGCGACGTGCCCTCGGGGCCGGGCCGGCGCGTCTTGATGCGACCGTCGAGAGGGCGTCGCTTCTCGACCACGTCCATGCGGCCGAGCAGCTTGATGCGGCTCGTCATCGCGCCCATCACCGACAGCGGCACCTGGTAGACGGTGTGCAGCACGCCGTCGATGCGGAAGCGGATCGCCCCCATCTCGCGGCGCGGCTCGAGGTGGATGTCGGAGGCGCGCTGGTCGAAGGCGTACTGCCACAGCCAGTCGACCACCTGCACCACGCCCTGGTCGTTGGCGTCGAGCTGCTTGTTGCTCTTGCCCAACTCGACGAGTTGCTCGAAGCTGGCCGGCCCGGCGCCATCGCCGCTCTTCTGCGCCGCACGCACCGAGCGCGACAGCGTGTAGAACTCGGTCGTGTAGCGCTGGATCTCCAGTGGCTGGCGAGCGCGAGCTTGATGGTCTTGCGTGTGTGGGCCTCGATCTGCGGCAGCCAGTCGGTGTCGAAAGGCTCGCAGGTCGCCACCAGCGCCTCGGTCGGGCCGACCTGCAGCGGCAGCGCGCGGCGGCGCTCGGCGTAGGTGGCCGACATCACGTCGGCCACGCGCGCCACGTCGACCTTCAGCGGGTCGATGCGCACATAAGGCAGCTGGCAACGCTTGGCCAGCCACTCGGTCAGCGATTCGACATCGAGCGCCGCGCCGGTGGTCGCATGCACCAACCGGCGCCGCTCAGCCGCACCAGCGGGTGCTGCGCGCTGTCGCCGGCGGCGAAGCGCTGCGCCACGCGCTTGCCGTCGGCCAGCGTGATCACGCCGTCGGTCAGCAGCCAGGTGACGAGCTGGCGCCAGTGCAGCGGCCCTTGCGGCGCCGCGTCGGCCGCGGGAAGCGCCGTGTCAGCGGAGGCCGGCGCGCGCGCGGCAGCGGGAGTGCGAGCGGTCATGCAGGTTTCGTCAGGCAGCAGTGGGGAGGCGTTCGGGCAGATTCTGCAAGAGCTTGAGCCATTTGCGAGCCGGCAGGTCGAACTTTGCCTCGATCGCCGCGGCACGGCGTTCGAGTTCTTCACGCCCCGGCCGATCGCCGCCTCGCCAGGCCAGCAGGATGGTGTTGCCCTCGCGGGTCGGCTTGAGCATCAGGATCCGGTCGGCACCGAACACCGCGGCGATGCGCCGCGCGCTGCGATCGAAGCTCACGTCGCGGCCGAACAGGTTGACGCTCATCACCCCACCCTCCGCCAGCAACGCGCAGCAACCGCGGTAGAAGGCCTCGTCGTCCAGCACCGGGGCCGCGGCATCGTGGTCGTAGAGATCGACGCACAGCGCATCGGCCTGGCCGGCGTGCGCCGCATCGGCCGCGTAGGCACCGGCGTCGGCCTCGATCACCGCCAATCGTGCGTCGTCGGCCGGCAGCTTGAACCACACGCGGCACACGCCGATCACGCTCGGGTTGATCTCGACCGCGGTGGTGCGCCAGCGCAGCTTCTTGTGACAGAAGCGCGTGATGGCCGCCGCCCCCAGGCCCAGCTGCACCGCATGCGGAGGCTCGCCGTCGGGGTCCTTCTCGACCACGGCGCCGTGCAATCGGTCCGAAAGCAGCATCCACGCCATCATCCGCTGCACGTACTCGAGCTCGATCTTCTGCGGCTTGGCGATGCGCATCGCGCCCTGCACCCAGGGCGTGCCGAGGTGCAGGTAGCGCACGCCGTCGAACTCGGACATCGTGGCCGGCGCGAGCGTCGGCTTCCTGGCTTGCGGGAGGTCGCCATCAGGAGGTAGGGATCAGTCCGTGTTGTTCGAAGACCGCCCGCCAGGCCGCGAGCTTGCGCTCGAAAGACCAGCTGGCGTTGGCGGGGCTGGTGGAGGGCAGCCGGTGCACCACCAGCCCGAGCGCGGCGGTGAGGCGCGCCGACCGCGCCGACTCCCCACCGTTGTGGGCCACGGCCTGCCAGTTCGGCGCCAGCCGGCGCAGGCCGGCCAGGTCGTTGGGCCGCGCGTCGCGGATCGCGCTGTCCAGGCTGCCTTCGCGCCGGCAGGTGGCGTACACGTCCCACAGGCCGAGACCGCGCGCGGTGAGCTCCTGCAGCCGCCGCGGGTAGTCGAGCGCGCGCAGGTCCACGCCCCACAGCGCTGACAGCAGCGGCCAGAAGTGGTTGCGGGGATGCGCGTAGTACTGCTGTGCGGCCAGCGAGGCCGCGCCGGGGAAACTGCCCAGCACCACCAGGCGCGTGGCCGGGCCGACGACCGGCGGCAGGCCGGACAGAGGCGGCAGCGTGGCAGCGTCGGCCCGCGATCCGGCGGCCAGGGCATCGG
>NZ_AZND01000154.1:0-8100 GCF_000576205.1 Methylibium sp. T29
GCAGCTTGCCGTGCATTTGCTACGGCACTACGCGTCCGTTGATTTTATTGACCGCTCCGGCGATGGGCTGATGCCCGTGGCCTTGCGTCGCCGCGTCGAGGACTTCGTTGAGGCCAATCTCGACCAGCCTCTTTCGCTCGAAGCACTGGCGACCGTCGCGGGCATGGGTGTCTGGTCCTTCTGCAAGCGATTTCGAGCCTCCTTTCATACTTCGCCGCATTGCTACATCGTCGACCGCAGGCTCGAGCGCGCCCGAAGCTGCTCATCCAAGGAACGATGCCACTGAAAGCCGTAGCCACTGAGTGTGGATTTGCCGATCAGGCACACCTGACGCGCTCGATGCGCGCCCGCACGGGCTCCACCCCGGCCGCCTTGCGCCGGGACCTGCCCCGCTGAACGGCTTGGGCCACTGACGGCCCGCCTCTCGCACACGTTCCTTCAAAGGTTGAACCGGATCGTTCAAGCCCGGAGGCGCTGCCGCCCCTATCGTGCTTGACATGGTCGCATTGACCATACCCCGGTGACGCAAGGACTCGAGAGCCCGCGCTCACCCATCCGACGAACGCACATATTGAGAAAGACGTGATGACCACCGTTCTGGAGCGAAGCGGCGCTGCGCCCATCAACACCTCCCCGACCCAACTCGACGCTATGGTCATCGGCGCCGGCGTCGCCGGCCTCTACCAGTTGCACCGCATGCGCGAGATGGGGCTGAAGGTTCGGGCCTACGACACGGCCTCAGGCGTCGGCGGCACCTGGTACTGGAACCGCTATCCCGGCGCTCGCTTCGACTCGCAAGCGAGATCTATCAGTATTGGTTCTCCGAATCGCTGTACAAGACATGGAAGCCCAGCGAGCGCTTCCCCGCACAGGCCGAGACCGAGCAATGGCTCAACTTCGTAGCTGACAAACTGGATCTGAAGAAGGACATCCAGTTCAACACCCGCATCGTTTCAGCCCACTATCAAGAAGACAGCGGCCGGTGGCTGGTGACCACCGAGGCAGGCGAACGTATCGACACCCAGTACCTGCTGGCCTGCTGCGGCATGCTGTCGGCGCCCCTGGTTGATCGCTTTCCGGGGCAATCGAGCTTTCGAGGCCCCATCACTCACACGGGGCTGTGGCCCAAGGAAGGCATCGACCTGAAGGGTAAGCGCGTGGCCGTTGTCGGAACCGGTGCCACCGGTATCCAGGTCATCCAGACCATCGCCCGCGAGGTTGGATCGTTGAAGGTATTCACGCGCGTGCCGCAGTATGTCGTGCCGATGAAGAACCCGAAATACAGCAAGGCCGACTGGGAGCAATGGGGCAACCGCTTTCACGAGCTCAAGCAGCACGTTCGCACAACGTTCTCCGGCTTCAACTTCGACTTCGAGAACAAACCTTGGGTTGAGCTGACACCTGCTGAGCGCACGGACATCATGGAGAAGTACTGGAACGACGGTTCCCTGGCCATGTGGCTGGCCACCTTTCCCGAGATGTTCTTCGACGAAGCCGTGAACGCCGTCGTCTCCGAGTTCGTTCGCGGCAAGATGCGCGAGCGCCTGCGTCACGACCCCAGGCTCTGCCAGATTCTCATCCCCGGCCCCAAAGACTACGGCTTCGGAACCCATCGAGTGCCGTTGGAAAACGGCTATTTGGAGGTCTATCTGCAGGACAACGTCGAACCCATCGATTGCCGGAAGACAGCCATCGAACGCATCGTTCCCGAGGGCATCCAGACCTCGGACGGCACCGTGCACGAGGTGGACGTAATCATCCTGGCTGTCGGCTTCGATGCTGGCTCCGGAGCGCTCAGTCGCATCGACATTCGCGGCCGCGGCGGCCGGTCGCTCAAGGACCAATGGTCGCAGGAGATCCGCACTACTATGGGTCTTCAGGTGCATGGCTACCCCAACCTCTTCACCACCGGCGCGCCACTGGCACCTTCCGCAGCGTTGTGCAACATGACCACCTGCTTGCAGCAGCAGGTGGACTGGATCAGCGAATGCATCGCCTATGCGCGCCGCAACGGCAAGCACACCATCGAGGCTACCCAGGCGCTGGAGGATCACTGGGTGCAGCACCACGACGAGACCGCCGCCGCCACGCTGGTGGTGAAGACCGACTCCTGGTACATGGGATCGAATGTCGAAGGCAAGCCACGTCGTCTGCTGTCCTACATCGGCGGCGCGGGCAACTACCACCGCCAGTGCGATGAGCTAGCCGCGAAAGGCTATCCCGGCTTCTCGATGACCTAGGAGCAGCACGCCCAAACGAGAACCGTCCATCATTTGGAGACGCGACATGAAGCGACTCACAGGCAAGGTGGCCGTCATCACTGGCGGCGCGAACGGGCTGGGCGAGGCCATCGCGCTGCGGCTGGGTGAGGAAGGCGCTGCGGTGGCGCTGCTGGACAGAGACAAGAAGCAAGGCCGTCAGGTGGCCAATCAGCTAAGGGAGTACGGCCTTCGCGCCCTGTTCATTCCGGCTGACGTCACCCGCGAGTATCAGGTTCAGGCAGCGCTCGACGAGGCAGCCGCCAATCTCGGTGGTCTACACATTCTGGTCAACAACGCCGGCATCGAAGGTATCAACAAGCCCACGCACGAGCTGCCTCTTCAGGAATGGGAGCGCGTGATGGCGGTCAATGCCACAGGCGTCTTTCTCTGCACCAAGCACGCGATCGCTCACCTCCGGGCCGCGGGTGGCGGCTCCATCATCAACATATCCTCGATCTACGGCATCGTGGGCGGTGGCGACGTCCCGCCTTACCACGCCGCCAAGGGTGCCGTGCGCACCATGTCGAAGAATGATGCTTTGACCTATGCCTCCGACCGTATTCGCGTGAACTCGGTCCATCCCGGATTCATCTTTACGGCGATGGTCAAGCGCTATGCGAACGATGCGGGACTGACGGAGGCGGATGCGCGCAAGCTGCTTGATGGCATGCACCCACTGGGCGGCACGGGCACACCCGATGACGTTGCCTGGGGAGTGGTCTATCTGGCGTCCGACCAGGCCCGCTGGGTCACGGGCTCAGAACTTGTGATCGACGGCGGCTACACCGCGCGCTGAAACCTGCAACAAGGAGGTACACGATGATCCCGAACAGCTACTACAGCCAGGAAGGGCACGGCCCCTTCGAACTGATCGATATCGGTGCGCTGGAACTAGAAGAAGGCGGTACGCTGCTCGACTGCCAGCTGGCTGTCGCCACGCATGGCATGCTGAATGCCGCCAAAGACAACGCCGTCCTGGTGCCGACCTGGTACTCGGGCACCAGCAAGATCATGGAGCAGACCTACATCGGCTCGGGCCGCGCGCTGGACCCGGCAAAGTACTTCATCATCATCGTTAACCAGATTGGCAACGGACTCTCGACCTCACCGCACAATGCCCGAGGCGACTTGGCGGGAGCAAGTTTCCCGAAGGTGCGAATCGGCGACGACGTGCGCGCTCAGCACCGCCTCATCACTGAGAAGTACGGTCTGCACGAACTTGCGCTGGTAGTGGGCGGCTCCATGGGCGCGCAGCAGACCTACGAGTGGGCAGTACGCTACCCGGACATGGTGCGCCGCGCGGCACCCATCGCTGGCACCGCGAAGAACACCGAGCATGACTTCCTCTTCGCAGAAGTCCTCATTGATGCCATTACCTCAGATCCCGGCTTCCAGGGTGGCCGCTACACCTCACCAGCCGATGTGGCCGCCGGCTTGAAGCGCCACGCCAAGATCTGGACCGTGATGGGATGGAGTACCGAGTTCTTTAGCCAGAACCGGCACAAAGCACTGGGCTTCGATTCCATGCAGACGTTCGTGGACAGCTTCATGACGGGCTACTTTGCGCCGATGGACCCCAACGCGCTGCTCGCGATGGCCTGGAAATGGCAGCGCGGCGACGTCAGCCGTCACACGAACGGCAACCTGGCGGCAGCGTTGGGCCGCATCCGCGCTAAGACCTTCGTGATGCCGATCAGTCATGACATGTTCTTCCCACCGGCTGACTGCTTGGTTGAGCAGCGACTCATCCCCAACAGCGAGTTTCGCCCGCTAACAAGCATTGACGGTCACTTGGGGTTGTTCGGGACTGATGCCAACTTCCTCACGCAGGTCAATGCCAATCTGAATGAGCTGCTGGCCATCAGGCTTGACCACCGATCCACTGAGCAGTCCACGACAGAACGGGACAGCCTACAGCATGGCGCCCGGCCACACCGGTAGCGTCGACATGGCGTGGCAAAGTTGGGCACAGCCGATAGCGGGAAGGTGCAGCTCGAGAGAGCGCACCCCGTAGGCAGCCACGGCCTGCGGGAACAGGCGGTAGATAGAGCGCTGCTCCTAGCGAGCGTCGACGATGCCGCCATACCAGCGGGAGCAAGAGCTCCAATGAGAGCTCACCATCCAATTGATGTACGTCGCGTGATCAAAACTCGCACGACTAGATCGCCACGGAACTCTGGAGGTTGACCTCGCAGAGCCCAACGCAGCTTCTAACTGACAACGATCGCCTGTGCGTCGACCTTCTTAATCGACAGACTTGGCATATGTGTCGCAAGTGATGCCTGCATTATTCTCGGCAGAGAGTTACATTTTCCAAAAACATCTCGAACTGCCAAGTGCTCCGCAGATCTATTGATCGACTCAACACACGACAACGCTCCATCATTAAATCTGAAAATAGAGAAAGCGCCAGATTCAGGATCTCCGCTAATCCACCGCTCATCATTGACACTACCGATACCGACGATCTGAACCGACATGCCGAACTGGCGTGTCCAGAAATATGGAACGCTTTTATAAGCCGCGTCTACCCGCCCAACCAGCCGACCTGCAACGTACTTAGCCTGATCAACCGCGTTCTGAACGGATTCCAGTCGCACGCGCCGACGCGCATGAGCACTTGGAAAGCTGGCGCAGTCACCAATAGCGCTAATGCTTGCGTCGGAAGTCAGAAGAGATTCATCGACAGCGATTCCATTATCGACTGTCAGCGCTGATTCGTCCGCAAGCGCAACGTTTGGTGATACGCCGACTCCAACTAGAACAATGCGAGCGGGCAAGCGCGTTCCATCATCAAGCTCGACAGCCGAAATGTGACCAGATTGACCATGAAACGCTACGGCGTAACGTCCTGCCATGATCGACACGCCATTGGCCGCTTGCTCTCTGGCAACAGCCCCTGAAACCTCCTCGGAGACAACGCGAGACATCACTCGGTCCGCGGCCTCGACAACGGTGACTCGCTGGCCCGCCTTGGCAGCAACCGAGGCGACCTCCATCCCGATAAATCCGCCGCCGATGACAACCAAGTCACCAGGGGTTTGGAACAAGCCGCGAAGCATGTCGGCATGCTCAATCCTATGCAAGCTAACTACACCTGCCAATCCAATCCCAGGGACTTGAAGTGAGCGCGGCGTGGCCCCCGTGGCGATAACCAAATGGTCGTACCTTACTCGGTCACCCGAATCTAGCGAAACCGTGTTTGACGAACGGTCAATGGAGATCGCCTTGCTTCCAATCCGTAAACCCACATCCTGCTTCTCAAAGTAATGCTCGGATTGCAATCCAAGCGCCGCTGCAACGACCGAACCTTCGAGATACGCCTTCGACAACGGCGGCCGGCGATAAGGCAAGTGAAACTCATCACCAATCAGCGCGATATTTCCGTCGTACCCAAAGTCTCGCAATGACACAGCGACCTGAAAGCCAGCCTGCCCGGCACCAAGAACAACAATGCTCCTCGAGCTTTCCTTCTTTACGTTGACAGACATCATCAATTTTCTTCTCCGCTAGATTTAATTTGCTCAAGTACTACTAGAGCCCTTGTATATATCTAGCGACATCTACAACAGATTGCTCATCCAGCGGACTTGGATAAAGCTTGGGCATCTTTTCAGATGGGCTCTTGATCCACTCAACGGTCTTGTTGAGATCCAGTCGCTTACTGATGCCTCTCAACGTGGGCCCGACACCCCCTTCGCCTTTAGCTCCATGACAGCCGGAGCAGATCGAAGCATATGTGCCGGCGCCTGAGGCGACGACGGTTCCACTTGCCATCGAAGTGCCTACTGGCGTTTGAGTCGTAGTAGCCACGTCTGCGCTTTTGAGCGCGTAGATCACCAGCGATGGACTGCCTGAGCTGCCTGACTCGTTAAAGAGGCGCGACACGTTGCCCGATGCAAATGCCACGTACTGCTTCCCGCCGCGAAGATATGTGATCACTCCGCCCGCCAGTGCCCCACCCGTCTGCACCTTGAAAAGCTCTTTCCCAGTTGCGCCTTCCAATGCGAAGAAGTTGCCCGCCATGTCCCCGGAGAAGATCACCCCACCAGCGGTAGGCGTGACACCCGCAACCTGCGGCGCAGGAGTTTTATAGCTCCAACGTACCTCTCCGGTATCGACATCGAGCGCGACAACAGCGCCTCGGCCTTTCCCCTGGAACTCCCAATGCCCTCCCAGATTAAAGGTACCCGGTTTGTACGCGAAGTTCTCTTCGCGCTTTAGCACCGCGCACCAATCGACCGTACCAGCGACGATTGTCTTGTTGACTTTGTCGAGCGCCGGCCCATTCCATTCGACGCCACCAAGCGGACCGGGACACACCAGCACGCCCGCCGGCGTAGGCAGAACTCCCTCATTCTTGATGGTCGTGATCGGCGTACGGAACACCTTCTTGTGTGTTTCACGATCGATACCGTAGACGTACCCATCCTTGCTCCCAAGGCCGACCATACCGTCGCCTTTACTATTAAAGTAAAGCATCGGCGCCGCCCCCAAGTCGAGGTCGTGTCCGTCGTTCGAGACAAGCTGGTAGTACCACTTCAATGCACCGGTACGCGCATCAAGCACAACCATGCTGTTAGCAAACAGATTCAACCCAGGACGATGAGCCGGGATGAAATCTGGCGCCGGATTCCCAACAGGAACAAAAACCTCACCGGACGCCATGTCGAGCGTGTAAGAGGTCCAGGTCCCACCGCCACCATAGCGCGCGGTCCCAACGTTCTTCCAAGTCTCCGCCCCTGTCTCTTTGCCTCGGGGGATCGTATTGAAGCGCCAGACCTCGCGCCCAGTTTCAGCATCGAACGCCATCACTCGACCACGAGTACCCCAGTCGCCGCCCGCAGCGCCAATGATCAGCAGCCCCTGGAACACCTGCGGCGCAGCGCTGAAGAACTCTCCCAGCTGCGGATCGCCGACCTGGTGCTGCCAGACCGTCTTACCTGATAGTGCGTCGATTGCGAGCAGACGTGCATCCGGCGTGCCACGGAAGATCTTGCCGTTGGAGTAGGCAACCCCGCGGTTCACACTCCAAACCACCTCTTGCTCAGGGGTGTAGCTGTGACGCCAGCGCACGGAGCAGTTCGTCGCGTCGATAGCAAACGTGTCAAGCGCGGTCGTGAGGTAGATCAGCCCTCCAATCTGGACCAAACCAGATTGAAACGTCCCCGCATCT
Organism: Methylibium sp. T29; assembly: GCF_000576205.1. Classification (NCBI taxonomy): domain Bacteria; kingdom Pseudomonadati; phylum Pseudomonadota; class Betaproteobacteria; order Burkholderiales; family Sphaerotilaceae; genus Methylibium; species Methylibium sp. T29. Next base: position 7,438 of record NZ_AZND01000154.1, read on the forward strand.
GCAACCTTAATGCGGCAAACCTCCCCCAACTGCGCCGCGTTCTTGACGTTGATCTGATCCGCCGCAGCAAAACGCTGACCATCCGCCGTGAGGTTGTAGCTCGGCCATTGAGTATCAGCCCCTGAATTCGACTCAGCCGATTCAGCGCCGGAACACAAAACACTTAGAACCAGCCAAGTCGCCCCAACCGACCAGAACTTGCGCATTGCGCATCTCCGTAGTTATTTTGCAATTAAATATAAATACAATCAATCTTGACTTGTATTCATGCGCCACGGCTCCATCAAGCGAATAATTACAATTGATGAAAGCGCTCTTGCCACCCAAAGCTAGCCATCGAATGGGCTCGATTGATCTTGCGCATCAATCCACTGAGCTACGGGATATGGCGATTATTTAGCGTCGCGCATTAGAAGCCCCGCCCCAACTGGGCGCGAGCCTTAGAGATGGGACATAGCCCCTCAAAGAGCTTCAGCAGGCATCGACTTTCCAGCAGTAATCTAAGGCATCGAGCGCGCAGTTCACCCCTCCTGGAGAGAGGTATTAGGGAGGGCAAGCCCTCTTCCGCGCCGGGTTATCAGTCCTTATTCAATCATTGAGATTCATGGCGAATCCTTCTTGGCCGATCGAGAACAATTCCTTGATGGGTGGCGCCTTCGATAG
>NZ_AZND01000155.1:0-8088 GCF_000576205.1 Methylibium sp. T29
CGGGCCGAGCCGTTGGGCGCTGGCCGGCGCGGCCCTGGCCCTGTGGTGGCTGCCGACGGCGCTGCCGCAGCAGCACACCGAGCCCACCGGCACGCTGTCGGTCGCGCTGCTTCAGGGCAACGTGGCGCAGGACGAGAAGTTCGCGCCGGAGCGCCAGCCCGAGGACCTGGTGTGGACGCTGCGAACGATGGTCGAGGCGCGCGCCGACCTCGTCGTCGCGCCGGAAACCGCCATCCCGCTGCTGCCCTCGCAACTGCCGGAGGGGCTGTGGGACGGGCTGCGCGCCGCCTTCGCCGACGGCGAACGTGCCGCGCTGGTCGGCCTGCCGCTCGGCGACCCGCAGGCCGGCTACACCAACTCGGTCGCCGGCCTGTCGCGCGACGCCGCCACTGAGCCCGGCGGCGCCTACCGCTACGACAAGCACCACCTCGTGCCGTTCGGCGAGTTCATCCCGCCCGGCTTCCGCTGGTTCGTCGACCTGATGAACATGCCGCTCGGTGACTTCAACCGCGGGCCGCTGGTGGCGCCGTCGTTCGGGGTCAAGGGAGAGCGGGTGGCGCCCAACATCTGCTACGAAGACCTGTTCGGCGAGGAGCTCGCGGCCCGCTTCGGCCCCGGCGGCGACGCGCCCACGGTGCTGGCCAACGTCAGCAACATCGCCTGGTTCGGCGAGTCGGTCGCGATCGACCAGCACCTGCAGATCTCGCGCCTGCGCGCGCTCGAACTGCAGCGGCCGATGATCCGCGCCACCAACACCGGCGCGACCGTCATCATCGACCACCGCGGCAAGGTCACCCGCTGGCTGGCCCCGCACACCCGCGGCGTGCTCGAGGGCACGGTGCAGGGGCGCAGCGGGCTCACGCCGTTCGCGTGGTGGGCCGGACGCTACGGGCTGTGGCCGCCGCTGGGCTTGGCGCTGGCGATCGTGGCTCTGGCGGTGTGGCGTGGCCGCCGCACTCGCGGGGGCGATCCGGCCCGAATCTGAATCGGGTCTGAACCGCAGCTGAACGGCGCACTGCGGCGGTGCATGGCGCCCCGGAGCGCGACTACAGTGCAAAGTCAGGAGAAATTCCCATGACCTTGCACTTGAAGTTTTCTGCGTTGCTGATCTCTGCATTCGTGTGCTCGGCCGCCCATGCCGACCCGGCCGACTACATCTTCAGCCCGGTCGTCGAACACGGCGAACGCGAGATCGACAGCAAGGCCGGCATCGCCCAGGATCGCCACGGGCGCAGTTTCTGGGGCGGCAAGCTCGGCGTCGAGTACGGCTTCACGCCATGGTGATCGAGCGAGGCCACCGTCAACTTCGGGCGGGAACTCGGCGAATCGACCCGCGTGCATTCGCTCGAATGGGAGAACCGCTTCCAGTTCACCGACACCGGCGAGCAGCCCTACGAGATCGGCCTGCTGATCGAGGTCGAGCGAGAACGCGAATCCTCCGAGGGCTATGAACTGCGCTACGGGCCGCTGCTGCAGGCGAGCTGGGGCGCGGTGCAGGGCAACCTGAACCTGCTGTTCGAGCGCCGCCTGCATGCCGACGACGGGCACACGCCCACCGAGTTCGGCTACCAGTGGCAGGTGCGCGTGCACAGCGACTCGGCGCTGGACTGGGGCGCCAGGGCTTCGGGCACCTGGGGCGCTGGGACCACTGGGCGCCGCGATCGCAGCAATCGCACATCCTCGGCCCGGCGGTGTTCGCCCAGCTCGGCGACGACGACGAGGACCCGCAAGTGGAGGCCGGCCTGCTGTTCGGCACCGGTGGGGCGGCGCCCCGCGCCACGCTGCGTCTGCAGGCCATGGTGCCCTTCTGAGGCGCGTCGCGCCAGTCGGATTCGCGCACACTCCTCCGGTCCGCTGACCGCGAGGAGACGATGCGCGAGCCGAACGAAGCCGATGACGCCGCCGTTGCGAGGGCCCGCGCCGCCGACGCGGCACCGCTGAGGTCGGTGGCTGCGCTGCCGGGGCCGCGGGGCTGGCCGCTGATCGGCAACCTGCTGCAGTTCGACCTGCCGCGACTGCACCGGCAGTTCGAGGACTGGGCCGACCGCCACGGCCCGACTTACCGCCTGCGCCTCGGCCGGCGCGAGGTGCTGGTGATCTCCGATGCGGAGACGATCGCCGCTCTGCTGCGCGACCGGCCCGACACCTGGCGGCGCATGCGGCCGATCGAGGCGGTGATCCGCGAGGCCGGCGGTCACGGCGTGTTCTCCGCCGAGGGCGACGACTGGCGGCGCCAGCGCCGGCTCGTGATGAGCGCCTTCGACCCCGGTCACCTGAAGCGCTTCTACCCATCGCTGCAGCGGGTGACCGAGCGGCTGATGGCCTCGTGGCGCGAGGCGGCGCGGCGAGGCGAGGCCATCGACTTGCAGGCCTCGCTGATGCGCTACACGGTGGACGTCACGACCGGCCTGGCCTTCGGCGTCGACCTGAACACGATCGACGCTCCGCATCCGCTGCAGGAGCACCTGGACAAGTTGTTCCCGATGCTGTTTCGCCGCGTCAACCTGCCCTTCCCCTACTGGCATTACCTGAGGCTGCCGATCGACCGCGAGTACGACCGCCACCTGCGGCGCGTGCACGAGGCGGTGCGTGGCTTCGTGCAGGCCGCAAGGCAGCGCCTGCAGGACGAGCCGGCGCGCCGCGAGCGGCCGACCGACCTGCTGGAGGCGATGCTGGCCGCGCGCGACGCCGACGGCAGCGCCTTGACCGAGGAAGAGGTGGCCGGCAACGTGATGACCGTGCTGCTGGCCGGTGAAGACACCACGGCCAACACGCTGGGCTGGGCGATCTGGCTGCTGCACGAACATCCGGACGATTGGCAGGCACTCGTCGCCGAGGTGGACGCTGCACTCGGCGATGCACGGTTGCCGCCGAGCTTCGACGCGGCCCGGGGCCTGGCCTCGATCGAGGCTAGCGTCGGCGAGGCGATGCGCCTGAAGCCGGTGGCGCCCTTGCTGTTCATGGAGGCCAACCGCGAGACGGCACTGGCCGGCTTCCGCCTGCCACCCGGCGCCGTGGTGTTCTGTCTGATGCGGCGCGCGGCGCTCGATGCCCGGCTGGCCGAGGACGTGGCGGACTTCCGGCCGGGCCGCTGGCAAGACGGCGCAGACCGGGCCGTGCAGAAGGCCTCGATGCCGTTCGGCGCCGGCCCCCGCCTGTGCCCCGGCCGCTACCTCGCGCTGCTGGAGATGAAGATGGTGCTGGGCATGCTGGCGCGCAACTTCGAACTGCTCGAAGTCGGCCCGGAAGGCGGCGGGGCGCCGGGCGAGCGCATGGCCTTCACGATGTTCCCGGTCGGGCTGAAGATGCGGCTGGCGGAGCGGGCGCGGCGTTGATCGCACGGACTGCGGACCGGCCGTGCAACCGGTAGCGCCGCGCCGCGCGCCGGCCGTCCTCGGTGCGCGAAGCGGCCACCTAGAATCCTGGCTCCGCCGCGGCGCTCCGTTGCCGCGGCCCGCCCTCTCCACGACATCACACGATGCTGAGCTTCCAGCAAATCATCCTGCGCCTGCAGCAGTACTGGGCCGACCAGGGCTGCGCCCTGCTGCAGCCCTATGACATGGAGGTCGGCGCCGGCACCAGCCACACCGCCACCTTCCTGCGCGCGCTCGGCCCCGAGCCCTGGAAGGCCGCCTATGTGCAGCCGAGCCGGCGGCCCAAGGACGGCCGCTACGGCGAGAACCCCAACCGCCTGCAGCACTACTACCAGTACCAGGTGGTGCTCAAGCCGGCGCCGAGCAACATCCTGGAGCTCTACCTCGGCTCGCTCGAGGCGCTGGGCTTCGACCTCAAGGCCAACGACATCCGGTTCGTCGAGGACGACTGGGAGAATCCCACGCTCGGCGCCTGGGGCCTGGGCTGGGAGGTCTGGCTCAACGGCATGGAAGTCACGCAGTTCACCTACTTCCAGCAGGTCGGCGGCATCGACTGCCGGCCGATCACCGGCGAGATCACCTACGGCCTGGAGCGCCTGGCGATGTACCTGCAGGGCGTGGACAACGTCTACAAGCTGCAGTGGACCGAAGGGCTCAGCTACGGCGACGTCTACCTGCAGAACGAGCAGGAGCAGAGCGCCTACAACTTCGAGCACAGCAACGTCGACTTCCTGCTCACGGCGTTCGGCGCCCACGAGGGCAACGCGCAGCAGCTGATGGCGCAGCAGCTCGCGCTGCCGGCCTACGAGCAGGTGCTGAAGGCCGCGCACACCTTCAACCTGCTCGACGCGCGCGGTGCGATCAGCGTGACCGAGCGGGCCGCCTACATCGGCCGCATCCGCAACCTGGCGCGCGCGGTCGCGCAGAGCTACGTCGACAGCCGCGCCCGGCTGGGCTACCCGATGGCGCCGCGCGAGTGGGTGGCCGAGATCGAGAAGGCGGGCGAAGCCGCCCGCAAGCCCGCCAAGGTCGCGAACGCGGAAGAGGCGGCCCGGGCATGAGCGACACCAAGAACCTGCTCGTCGAGCTGTTTGTCGAGGAACTGCCGCCGAAGGCGCTGAAGAAGCTCGGCGAATCCTTCGCCCAGACGCTGGCCGAGAGCCTGAAGGCCCAGGGCCTGGCCACCGAGCACTCGGCCACCACCCCCTTCGCCTCGCCGCGGCGGCTGGCGGCACACATCAGTGCGGTGCTGCCGGCCGCGCCCGACAAGGCGGTGTCGCAGAAGCTGATGCCGGTGAGCGTGGGCCTGACGGCCGACGGCCAGCCCACGCCGGCGCTGCTGAAGAAGCTCGCCGCGCTGGGCGCCGACGCCTCGGCGCTGCAGCGGCTCGAGCGTCGCCCCGACGGCAAGGCCGAGGCGCTGTTCTTCGACAGCCTGGTGCCCGGCGCGATGCTGGCCGCCGGACTGCAGAAGGCGCTGCTCGAAGCGCTCGCGAAGCTGCCGATCCCCAAGCTGATGAGCTACCAGCTCGAGACCGGCGAGCTGCCGGGCTGGGCCAGCGTGCAGTTCGTGCGCCCGGCCCACGGCCTGGTGGCGCTGCACGGCGCCGACCTGGTGCCGGTGGCCGCGCTCGGCCTCGAGTCGCGCCGCGAGACGCACGGCCACCGCTTCGAGGCGCAGATGGACCCGGTGGTGCTGCAGCACGCCGACCACTACGCGCAGCAGTTGCAGGACCAGGGCGCGGTGATCGCCAGCTTCGCGGCGCGCCACGGCGAGATCGCGCGCCAGCTGCAGGCCGCGGCCTCGAAGGAAGGCTTGGTGCCGATCGACGACCCGGCGCTGCTGGACGAGGTGACCGCGCTGGTGGAGCGGCCCAACGTGCTGCTCGGGCAGTTCGAGGAGAGCTTCCTGGCGGTGCCGCAGGAGTGCCTGATCCTCACGATGAAGGCCAACCAGAAGTACTTTCCGCTGCTCGACGCGACGGGCCGGCTCACCCACAAGTTCCTGATCGTCAGCAACATCAGCCCGGAGGACCCCAGCGCGGTGGTCGGTGGCAACGAGCGGGTGGTGAGGCCGCGGCTGGCGGACGCGAAGTTCTTCTTCGACCAGGACCGCAGGAAGACGCTCGAGGATCGCGTGTCCGGTCTGGACAGGGTCGTCTACCACGGCAAGCTCGGTACTCAGGGCGAACGCGTCGAGCGCGTGCGGGCCATCGCGCGGGCGATCGGCAGCCAGCTCGGCGGCGAGGCACTGGCGGCCAAGGCCGACCAGGCCGCACGGCTCGCCAAGGCCGACCTGCTGACCGACATGGTGGGCGAGTTCCCCGAACTGCAGGGCACCATGGGCCGCTATTACGCGCAGCACGACGGCCTGGGCGACGACATCGCGTTCGCGATCGAGGACCACTACCGCCCGCGCTTCGCCGGCGACGATCTGCCGCGCAACGAGGTGGGCACCGTGGTCGCGCTGGCCGACAAGCTGGAGACGCTGGTCGGCCTGTTCGGCATCGGCCAGCTGCCGACCGGCGACAAGGACCCGTTCGCGCTGCGGCGGCATGCGCTGGGCGTGATCCGGATGCTGACCGAGAAGGCCTTGCCGCTCGAGGTCGATGCGCTGCTGAAGACGGCCTTGCCGGCGTTCGGCGCGCTGATCGCCGACCCGTCGTCGGCGCTGGCCGAGTTCATCTTCGACCGCCTCGCCGGCAGCCTGCGCGAGCAGGGCTACCGCGCGCAGGAGGTCGAGGCCGTGCTGTCGCTGCGCCCGCAGCGGCTGGGCGAGGTGGCGCAGCGCCTGGCGGCGGTGCGGGCCTTCGCGGCCCTGCCCGAGGCGCCCGCGCTTGCCGCGGCGAACAAGCGAGTCGGCAACATCCTGAAGAAGGTGGACGGCGCGGTCGAGCCGAAGGTCGACGCGGCGTTGCTGAAGGAGCCGGCCGAGGCCGCGCTGGCACAGGCGCTGGCGGCGGTGAAACCTGCGGCCGATGCCGCCTTCGCGCGCGGTGACCACGCGGCCTCGCTGCAGTCGCTCGCCGCACTGAAGGCGCCGGTCGATGCCTTCTTCGACGGCGTGATGGTCAACGCGGACGACCCGGCGCTGCGCGCCAACCGGCTCGGCCTGCTGGCCACTCTGCATGTCGCGATGAACCGCGTGGCCGATCTCTCGAAGCTGGCGAGCTGACATGCAGCCTCCCAAGCTCGTCATCCTCGATCGCGACGGCACCGTCAACGCCGACAGCGACGAGTACGTCAAGTCGGCCGAGGAGTGGCATGCCCTGCCGGGCGCACTGGAAGGCATCGCGCGGCTCAACCATGCCGGCTGGCACGTGGTGATCGCCACCAACCAGTCAGGCCTGGGCCGCGGGCTGTTCGACATGTCGGCGCTCAACGCGATGCACGCCAAGATGAACCTCGGGCTGGCGCAGGTGGGCGGCCGCGTCGACGCGGTGTTCTTCTGCCCGCACGCGCCCGACGAGGCTTGCGCCTGCCGCAAGCCGCTGCCCGGCCTGTTCACTCAGATCGCCGACCGCTACGGCGCCGATCTGACCAAGGTGCCCGCCATCGGCGACAGCCTGCGCGACCTGCAGGCGGCCCAGGCGGTCGGCTGCGAGACCCACCTGGTGCGCACCGGCAAGTGCGCGGGCCTCACCGACGCGCAGATCGCCGACCTCGTGCGCCAGGTGCCCGGCACCGTGGTGCATGCCGACCTGGCAACCGCGGCGGAGTTCATCGTGCAGCGCGAGCGCCACGAGCGGGCCATCGCGCGCGGCACCGTCGAGGTGCCCGACAGCAACGCCGGAGCGCTGGGGGCATGAGCCGCCTGCTGGCGGTGCTGCGCTCGGCAGTCTTCATCGCGTGGATGGCCGTCACGGTGGTGCCGATCGCCATCGTGGCGCTGCTGCTGTCGATCTTCGTGCGCGGTGATCCGGTGTACTGGGTCTGCATCAGCTGGCTGCGGCTGTCGATCTGGGGTGCGCGGGTGATCTGCGGCGTGCGCTACCGCGTGCAGGGCATGGAGCGGCTGCCGGCCGACCGGCTCTCGCCGGTGATCCTGCTGCCCAAGCACCAGAGCACCTGGGAGACCTTCGCCTTTCCCACGCTGATGTCGCACCCGCTGTGCTACGTGTTCAAGCGCGAGCTGCTCTACATCCCCTTCTTCGGCTGGGCGATCGGGCGGCTCGACATGATCCACATCGACCGCAGCAAGCGCACCGAGGCCTGGAACCGCGTGGCCGAGCAGGGTCGCGAGTACATGGCCAAGGGCAACTGGGTCATCATGTTCCCCGAAGGCACGCGCACGCCGCGCGGCGACCAGGGCGTCTACAAGAGCGGCGGTACGCGGCTCGCGGTGACCACCGGCACGCCGGTGGTGCCGATCGCGGTGAGCTCGGCGAAGTGCTGGCCGCGCAAGAGCTTCGTGCTGCGGCCCGGCGTGATCGACGTCGTGATCGGCCACCCCATCCCCTCCACCGGCCGCCAGCCCGACGAGCTGATGCGCGAGGTGGAAGCCTGGATCGAGGCCGAGATGCGCCGCATCGACCCCGAGGCCTACCCGGCCGTCGCCGCCGCGCACTGAGCCCCGACCGGCGCCGCGGCGTCATGACCGGCTTCTATACTCGCCCCCCATGACGCGCCGGGCCGCCGTGGCCGACCCCAACGCCCCCTTTCGCCAGCTCGACCTGCCGCTGTTCGCGCCGGACGAGCCAGCGGCATCCGCGGC